>JAFTXD010000085.1 GCA_017461775.1 Lachnospiraceae bacterium | reverse complement strand
CGCGCAAGCTTAAAGCTTGCGCGCATCTAACTTTATAAATTTTCTACCCAGGTATGTGCCAGCTCAATCCATGTCTGACACTCAGACTGGATTTCCTTACCGGCATGGCTCAGAGTCAGCTTACTTGCCAAAGATAAACCATGACCGCCCTTAGGATAAATGTGTAATTCGCAGGGAACATTTGCCTTGCGCATTGCCAGGGCCATAAACAAGGAATTCTCTACCGGTACTGCACCATCCTCAAAGGTATGCCAGATAAAGGCTCTCGGTGTATCTGCGGTAACCTGATTTTCCAAGGACATCTTAGCTCCCAGCTCCGCTTCTCTTTCCCCAAGAAGACATTCAAAGGAGCCTCTGTGGGCAAATTCACCGGAGGTAATCACCGGATAGCAGAGAATCATGCCATTAGGTCTGAGGATCTCGGAATCGGTAAGTCCCAGCTCCTTTGCAATGAATTCTTCCTTCCAGAAGCATCCATAGCTTGCCGCCAGATGACCGCCTGCGGAACAGCCCTGCACCAGAACCTTGCCGGCATCCACGTGCCATTCTGCTGCTTTCTCACGAATCATCTTTACCGCGGTTGCCAGCTCTAAAAGCGCAGTAGGATACTTGGCCGGAGCTACGGAGTAGCGGAGAATCGCCACATGATACCCCATAGCAAGGAATTTAAAAGCAATAGGCTCTGCCTCTCTGTCCGAGGTGTGACCATAACCGCCGCCGGGACAAAGCAGGATGAGTGGACGCTCCTCCACCGCAATCTGGTCGGAATATTCCTGAATATAAGTTACTAAGCGTGCGTAGTCCTGAGAACCCGGCACGGATAATTTGATTGTTTCGTGTAACATATCGTAACCCTCCTGTATAAAGCAAAATCCTAGTACGCCTTGCCCCAGTATACCATTTTCTTAGCAGGACGTCCGCAGCATACACAGGTATCGGAAATCTCTTCCTGTGCAAAAGGCATACATCTGCTGGTTACGCTTAATTTCTCCTTGATAACGTCTTCACAGGTCTGCTCGCCACACCACATAGCCTTTACAAAGCCGGTCTTTTCTGCAAAGATTCTCTGGAACTCATCGAAATTCTTTGCCACATAGGTATGCTCTTCTCTATGAGCTCTTGCTCTTTCCAGCATCTCTACCTGCATGGTCTCTAAGATTTCACCAACCTTAGCCTCTAAGTCACCTAATGCAACCTCAATCTTTTCTCTGGTGTCACGACGTACGATGACGCACTTACCTGCCTCAATATCCTTAGGACCGATTTCCACACGCACAGGATATCCTCTCATCTCTGCCTCTGCGAACTTAAATCCAGGGCTCTTATCGGAATCATCCACCTTCACGCGGAAATTGGGCTTTAATAAATCCCTAAGCTCATAAGCCATATCCAATACGCCTTCCTTTTTCTGCATAATAGGCACGATGCAAACCTGAGTAGGTGCTACTCTAGGAGGAAGCACAAGACCTTCATTATCACCATGAACCATGATGATGGCACCGATTAAACGGGTGGTCATACCCCAGGAGGTCTGATGTACATATTTTAAGGTATTGTCCTTATCGGTAAACTGGATATCAAACGCCTTCGCAAAGCCATCGCCGAAGTTATGGCTGGTACCGGACTGCAGAGCCTTACCATCATGCATTAATGCCTCGATAGTATAGGTAGCTACTGCTCCCGCAAACTTCTCCTTCTCGGTCTTCTGTCCCTTAACTACAGGAATTGCAAGCACCTGCTCGCAGAAATCAGCGTATACGTTCAACATCTGTACCGTTCTTGCCTCTGCATCCTCTGCGGTAGCATGTGCAGTATGGCCCTCCTGCCATAAGAACTCTCTGGAACGAAGGAAAGGTCTGGTCTCCTTCTCCCAACGAACTACGCTACACCACTGGTTATAAACCTTTGGAAGGTCTCTGTAGGACTGAATATCATTGGAATAAAAATCACAGAATAAGGTCTCGGAGGTAGGTCTTACACACATTCTCTCCTGAAGAGGCTGAAGACCACCATGGGTAACCCATGCAACTTCCGGTGCAAAGCCCTCTACATGATCCTTCTCCTTCTGTAAAAGGGACTCAGGGATAAACATAGGAAGATATACATTCTCTACGCCTGTCTCCTTAAATCTTGCATCTAACTGCTTCTGGATGAGCTCCCAAATCGCATATCCTGCGGGCTTGATAACCATACAGCCCTTAACGCTGGTGTAATCCACAAGCTCTGCCTTCTTAACTACGTCGGTGTACCACTGTGCGAAATCCACATCCATGGAAGTAATCGCTTCCACCATTTTTTTGTTGTCTGCCATAATTTTTCCTCCTTAACATAAAAGAAACCGCCCAGCTCCATCCCTATAAGGGACCGAAAACTCGGCGGTACCACCCTAATTAACCGATTGCCATGCAATCTGTTCTCTTTCCTGCCGTTAACGCCGGCTTACGTCATGCTTATATCACACGATGCTCCAAGGTAGGTTCAAGACGCTCATATAAGGGCTCTCACCAACTGCCCTCTCTCTGGGATACTTGCTCTTCTCTACTAGTCCTCTTCCACGCAAAATTGTTAATTTTTATCATCATAGTGCAATCCGGTGCACTTTGTCAAGTGTCCTTTAGAAACGGATGGTATTAAAACCTTCCCAAGTTTCTCCCGGCTTTGCAACCTGGGTATATGGTCTCTCTTCCAAAGAACCTTCATAGCCATCGTAATCACAGATTCCGTACCAGGGCTCTAAGCACACATAGCCCGCTTTCTCATCGGGATGACTCCAGATGCCCCACACAGGAGCATTACACTCTACCCGCACATACTCTTCCCCGTTTTCATCACAAAGGGCTGCGGCAGTAATACCCTCTCCGTCAAAAATCAGCGCATCCTTTGTAAACATTTCTCCGGTGATGGCAAAACAGCCATCCTTCAAATCGATAATGCGAAGCTCATCTGTTACAAGCCCTTTATCATCCAAGGTTAGGCTGAAAATCATGCTCTTATGCTCGGCACCGTAAAGCTTCACCAGCTGTCCGCTGCGCAGACCTTCTTCCCCGGCTTTCGGGCAGGCAAAGGCCGCATGGCCACCCACGGAGAAGTACATATCTTTCTCTCCGGTATTCTTCACATACCAGTTCTCGCGCACGGCATTTTCCAAAAGTACATACTCGATATCCAGTTCAAAATGAAATGGATATTTTGCATAAATTTCTTCCGTATCCTTAAAACGGAATACAACCCTATCCTCTTCCTGTAATGCAATTTCATACTCCACACGCTGACCAAAGCCATGCTTGTCCGCAGGGTATGCCACGCCTTCGTATGCATACTGCTCTCCCTGCAGCTTTCCAATGAAAGGAAATAAAAACGGTGCCGTCTTTCCCCAGAATGCCGGGTTGGCACTCCACATCATTTCCTGATTATTGTCCTTTTTTACAAGGGATTTTATCTCTGCGCCAAAGCTTTCCAGCTCAGCCTTTACGGTATCATTCTCCAAAAATACTCTCATACTCTACTTCTCCAAAAAACGTTTCACTTGCTCTGCATACGCATTGCCTGCTTCTCTGCCCAAATCATACACCTGCTGCAGCTCCCCCTTGTCATGGCTCATTCTTCCGATGGGTAGCTTTTCCTTGGGACGAATTACCAACAGTTTTCCTGCTTTTTCTTGTTCTTCTATGTAGGCACTGGTTTCATTGTAAACCAGGTGTCTGTTCTTTATTGCCTCCAGCACCTTTGGATATTTTCTTAGGGACAGCTTCATTAAGGGAAGCAGCTTATTCTCCGTCTTCTGATATCCCTTGGGCTGGGTAAGAATCACCACATTGCGGTCATAGCCGATGCTCTCAAAGTATTTCACCGGCACGGAATCTGCAATACCTCCATCCAGAAGCTGTAAGCCTTCCACCTCCACGATTTTGGACACCATGGGCATGGACGCTGACGCCCTAAACCAGTCCATGGCGGTATCATCGATTTTATCCAGTCTGCGGTACACCGCTTTCCCGGTATTTACATCCGTAGCCACCACGTAAAATTCCATGGGATTGGAATCAAAGGCGGCGCTATCTACCTTATCCAGCTCATAGGGCATATCGTAGTAGCAGAATTTTGTTTCAAACAAATCCCCACTTTTTAAAAGGGAACGGAAGGTTCCATAGCGGGGATCCTGGCAAAATTTTAAGTTGTAGCGGAGCACTCTTCCGGGCTGCCTTGATTTATAATTGCTACCAAAGGTGGCACCGGCGGATACCCCTATGCCGCCATCAAAGGTGATGCCCTGCTCCATAAAAACGTCAATCACGCCGGCGGTAAAAAGGCCACGCATGGCACCGCCTTCCATAATCAATCCTGTCTTCACTTAAAGTTCCCCTTATATATTAATCCCATACATTATACACTTTTTTCTTGCAAAATGGTAGTCCCAAGTGTGTGTTCTTTTGGTATAATCTGTGGTGGGGATACGCGTTATGTCCGGTTCGGGTGCCCCATGTTCCCTTCCGAGACCCGCTCTCGCTTCGTCTCCGGCGTAGCGGTACAAAATTGAAAATCTTTTATTCAAAAGATTTTCAATTGGCAAATTTGCGCAGCGGCGCAAATTCGCTGGTTTATGGCATCTTCTTCGCCAAGTGCCGACGCCTTCAAAGAGTCTCGTAAGGGAACATGGGGCACCCGAACCGGACATAACGCTCACTCTACGAGAAGAAGATAGACATGGTGGGCGTAGATATGGAACGAATTCTAACTTACAAAATTACGGAAACAGATGCAGACTTATCTATCGGGGAGTATTTGCAGAAGAAGGGGTATTCTTCGCAGACGATTAAGGAATTGAAGAAGATGGAGCGGAGTATTCTGATTAATGGGGAATGGGAATATGTGCGGCATAGGTTGAATGTGGGCGAGGAGCTGGTGATTCATATTCAGGAGGAGGTTTCTTCGGAGAAGATTCCCCCTGTGCAGCTGGAGTTTGGAATTATTTATGAGGATGAGGATATTATGGTGGTGAATAAGCCGGCGGATATGCCCATTCATCCTTCGCTGAACAATTATTATAATTCTTTGGCCAACGGGCTGGCATATTATTTTGAGGAGCAGGGGAAAGCCTTTGTATTCCGGTGCGTGAATCGTCTGGACAGGGATACCTCGGGGCTTACCATTATTGCCAAGCATATGCTCAGCGCAGGGATTTTATCCCAGCAGGTAGCCAACCGGGAGATTCACAGGGAATATCTGGCGATTGCCCGTGGCATTCCAGCTCCGGCGGAAGGCACTATTGATGCGCCCATTGCCCGGAAGGAAGCCTCTGTCATTGAGCGGGTTGTGGACTTTGAAAAAGGTGACAGAGCTGTCACACACTATAAGACTATTGATACAAAGAATGGGCACAGCCTGCTTTCCATTCATTTGGAAACCGGCCGTACCCATCAGATACGTGTACATATGAAGCATATTGGTTGCCCCCTCATTGGAGACTATTTATACAATCCGGACATGGAACACATGAGCCGACAGGCACTGCACTCCCATCGTCTGATATTTACCCACCCCATCACCGGGGAAACCATGGACTTTACCGCACCTCTGCCGGAGGATATGAGCAGGGTCCTGGAGTAAATCGTGCTCACAATAGCTCATTTACTGATGAGGTACCTTCGCCTAGTGAGTCTATACTCCGCCGCTGGGGCGTATAAAGAAAAACTCTCTTCCCACGCCCCATTTCTTGAGAGAATGTATGTAAAATCCACTTCAAAACACCTCTGTATTTACTGAAATGGGCGTGACTACTCTATATCGCACTTTCACGCCCCGTTTTCACTGTAAATGCAGGGCTTAAATTGATATATCTCTTATTATACAGCACATACAACAACTAAATACCTCTTTAAAACACTCCCAAAGTACCATTTTCTATGACAAACAGGGCGTAATCCATGTAAAATTTCATATACGCCCTTTCTCCTATACATCCTGGTACTCCATAGCCTTCAAAATCTTCTCACAGCACTCCTGTAAGGACATTTCATAGGTGTCCACCGTTACATCATAGCCGTTTTGAGGATAAAGATACTCATAGGATGCCTCCGCGGATCCGGGACATCTGTTACCACGGGCAGCTTCTCTTCTGCGAAGCTCCTCTATAGGACAAGTCACTCGGATGCAAATCATCCGATAGTCCGCAAGCATTTCTTTCAACCGCTGAAAAATTCGCTCACTGGTTATCACATGGTCAACGATGACTCCATCCTTCGATTCCAGCTCTCTCAGCGCCTTTTCACCTATCATTGTAGAAATCTCGAACACATCCTCTTCAAATATTTCCTCCTCTGGGGTCATTTTTAAAAACTCATCAATGGAGCAACTGCCATATTCCTTGTTTATAGATTCCCGTAGGTGATTTTGCAACACTTCGGTGAGTGTGGATTTCCCACTACTGGAGGGGCCGTTTAAGAGTAAGACCGTCTTTTCTTTTTCTTCCACAAACTCCTCGTACAAAAATTCATCCTTCTTCACGTTAAACTCATCCTTCCAAATCCGCCCTCAGCCACACCGTAAATCTGGTACCGATTTCCGGGCTGGACAACACCTCAATTTTCCCGTCATGGGCATCCACAATCCACTTGGCGATGGACAGGCCAAGGCCCGAGCCACCGGTATTGCCGTTGCGGGCCTTATCGGAACGGTAAAAGGGCTCAAAGATATGTACCACATCCTCGCCCTGCATACCGATACCCTCGTCCTGCACCGTATAGCTCACCATATTCCCCTGCTTCTTTACCCGGAACTGAATGGTAGCTCCCTTTGCCGAATACTTGGCCGCATTCTGTACAAAAATCCGCACGGACTGCTTTATCATAGCCACATCCCCACGCATCATCACCGGAGAAATCGTCAGATTGCCTTCCTCATCCAGCGCGCTCCCCACATCACTTACAAATTCATAACGATGCTCCTCATCAATCATCAAGGACTCTTCCCACACCTCATGAATCACCTGGCACAAATCAAATTCCGCATAATGCAGGGTGTTCTTACCATTTTCTCCTCGCGCCAAAAAAAGCAACTGCTCCACCAGCTCCTTCATGTGCTCCGACTCATGCTTCAAAGCTTCGATGGATTCCTCCAGAATACTCTCATCCTCCTTCCCCCAGCGGTCCAGCATATTCACATATCCCTGGATTACCGCGATAGGGGTGCGAAGCTCATGGGAAGCGTCCGACACAAATCTTGCCTGCTTCTTCTGGCTTTCCCGCATGCGGTAAATCAGATTGTTCAGCGCCACCTCGATACTTGCTAAATCCTTATCCCCTGTAGAAATCTTGGCATCCGGGGAGTTGGGCGAAAGATTCTCAATGGCCTGCTCCAGACTCTCAAACTTGGAGGTATCCAGAGGCAGAGAGCTTAACTTCTCCGCCTTGATGGCCAAATCATTCAAGGGCTTTAATTTCCTGCGGATTTCACCGGTTCCAAACAGTGCGCCGATGATGTCCAGTCCCTGTATGACAAAAAGAGCTCCCAGAGGGATTATCACATAGTCCAGAAACTGAAACATCTGATAATGATGCACCTCTCCATGGGAATCCTCCATAATAAGCACTAAATCCTTATAGCTTTCTCCGGTCTGAAATTCCACCTCCGTCACTTCCCGAGTCTCCGGAATCTGATCCACTCTCCATTTAAAAAAGGCCCCGGCAATCAGTGCCACAATCACTATATCCAGACAGATGGTTCCCCAAAACTGCTTAAACCAGAAGCTCATATTGATTCTTCTGGCAATGGATGTCATTTTACTATTTGCGTTCATATTACTCCTTAATAACGTAGCCCACGCCACGTACCGTATGTATCAGCTTGATGCCATAGCGGTCATCGATTTTCGTGCGAAGATAGCGGATGTACACATCGATGATGTTGGTCTCTCCGATATAATCGTAGCCACACACCTCGTTCATCAGCTTCTCTCTGTCCAGCACAATGTTCTTATTCTTCATCAGCATGCGCAGAAGCTCAAACTCCCTATTGGTCAATTCCACAGGCTCCCCATTCACCTTTACCTCATAACGGTCCTGGTCCAGTGTCACTCCCTTGATGGCCAGACTATGGGTGACTAAAGGCGCTACCGGACCACGTTTTTTCAGCGCCACACGGATTCTGGCAAGAAGCTCTTCGATGGCAAAGGGCTTGGTAATATAATCGTCCGCCCCCGCATCCAGTCCCGACACCTTATCCATCACCGCATCCCGGGCAGTCAGCATAATCACTGGGGTATCCTTCTCCAGCCTAAGTCTGCGCAGCACCTCCAGCCCATTTAGTCCCGGCAACATCACATCCAGGAGTATCAGGTCAAAGTAGCCGGAGAGAGCCTTTTCCAGACCCTCTCTGCCATCAAACGCCTTCTCTACTTCATTCCCCTCATGCTTCAGCTCCAACTCCACAAAACGAGCAATTTTTTCCTCATCCTCGATGATTAAAATACGATTTGCCATAACCCCTCATTCCTTCATATGTAATCTTATTTATTCTGAAAATCGTTCTTAATATTCTCACAGGTCTCCGATGCTTTCTCGCAAATCTGATTTAAATTAATGGTGGCAGTATCCGCACCCTGGAAGTAATACTTGCAATCACAAAACAGACCAATCACCAGAAGAATTGCAAAGAACCAGAATGCAATCAACAGTGCTAACACAAGTGCAAGCACGGGCACCTTCAGAATAAGCTTCTCATTTTTCGTAACACAGAAATCAATCTCCACGGACTTCTGAACTACACGTCCACACCACTTACCAAACTTGTTTAACATCTCTCCAAAGGAGGTTCTCTGACAGGAATCCTCGTAGCTCTTCTGTGCCTGCTCAAATTCCTGGGAAGTATCGGTACCTGAGGATGTGGTGTAGCTTGCAGTGCTTCCCACATTTACCTTACCCCGTCTCTCCAGATAAATCATGGCATCCAGCATATCATAGTTACATGCCTCCATAGCTTCCTTTGCATCCTCAAAAGATACGTTTGCTTTCTCTCTTAATACTTCAACCTTTTCAAAATTTTCCATTTTCTTTATCCCTTTCTGATTTTAACTTTATGTTTTTTCGTTTTTTGTTTGCTTCAGCTGATGGTTATATACTACACCGGCTAAATTAATCTAAAATGCATCTAAGATTAAAATCAGATTAATTTACAAAAGAGTTTTATTAATTTAAATGCAATACAAGGAATAAGGCGCATGCTTGGTATTCGCGACATAATCCTTATACACTAATCCTTCGTTATCAGCCACCGCGCTCTCAATCATTTTCTTGGTAAGCTCCGGCACATCCTCTCTGGTAAGTGCCTCTTCTACATCCACCCACAGCACCTCACTGTTTTCATCATTATCGGAGCGGGCTTCTCCGGAAATGTATTCCCCGCGAAATACCACGTACCAGTCATGCATATTAAATCGGATTCCAACAATATTCTTCGCCTCTACCTCAACACCCGTCTCTTCCATAAATTCCCGTTTTAAAGCGTCCTGGGGCGATTCTCCGAAATCCACATATCCGCCGGGAATAATCAGCTTTCCGCTACCTCCACCATAGGTGTGACGGGCAAGCAGCACCTTGTTCTCTCTAATCACCACTCCGGCAACACTCTGCCCCCAGTTAGTATTTTCATGTCCCATAACAACATCCTCCCTCAAAACTTCTATTTCTTTCCATATAATATCATAAAAATACCACAAATCAAGGAACACCCTTGATTTGTGGCACTATAAAATATTATTCACATAGTTCTACAGAAACACCATATTCTTCCTTGGTACCTGTGACCAAATATTTGTACTCTTTCCCATTTGCAGAGAAAGTACCCTCTACTTCACCATCAGTGAAATCCTCCGTGATATCCAGACGTTGCCCTTCCAGCACAAGCCACAACAAACCATTCTCTTCCACCACTTCAACATGAAGTTCTACATTCCCTGACTGCGTCATAGCACCATTCATCCCTTCAGCCATCAGGTCAGGATCCGTAATAATTGTCTCCGTGCCATCCTCTTCTGTCACAAAGCCCATGCTGACAGAGGCCTCATCCTCAGGGACCTCCACGGTATACGAATAATCACCATTCCCCAGATCCCTTACAGTTACGTCCGTTTCTGTTGCCTGTCCACTAAAGAAAACGACCATCTTCTCAACCCAGGTATTCCCCGTTGCTGCATAACAGATACTATTTGAGCCTACAAAACACAAAGCGATAGCAGCTGCCACTGCGATTCCTCTTGTAAAACCAATACTTTTATTCATTATGATGTCCTCCACTTCAATTTTTCTGGAGGCCTTTAGTGCAGAAAATGCCTGTTGATATTTTTCTTTATTTGTCATCTTCCCATTCCTCCTTCAATGCATCCTTGAGCAATTTACGACCTCGCAAAAGTCTTACCTTCACATTGCTTTCACTAAGCTTCAGCACCTTCGCAATCTCCTGCACCGAATACTCCTCGTAATAAAACAGATGTATGACAATGCGGTACTTCTCCGGCAAACCAAGCACCGTTTCAAACAGTTCTCCGGACTCCTCCGATTCAAAGGTCAGGGTCTCTATGTAGTCCTCTAAGGGCTGTTTATTACGCCTCCAAAAGGTATAACTTACATTCTTCGCCTTGTTAATTGCTACCCGCAAAAGCCAGGCACGTATATGCTCTTCACTTTCATATTCTTTTTTGGTTGTATGATACTGAATAAAGGTTTCCTGCACAACATCCTCCGCATCCTCCTGATTTTTGCAAATCTGAAAGGCTGCTACGAAGAGGTTGTGCTGATAACGCTCTATCAGCTCTTGTACGGCTTGTCTCATGAGTACTTCCTTTCTTTTTTATCAAAGGCCTTCACTAATTATACAAATGAAGCTTATGGAAGGTTACAATATTTTGTAATAAAAAGTAGAGCCATTTGCAATATTAATAGAATTGCAAATGACTCTGATATCATTACTTATACCTTGTACCCACCACATAAAAGGGAACAAACAGGCCACAGAAAAATGCTACCATACTAACTACAAAAATCACCCAGATATTGCCCGGTATCAAAAACTCAAATAAGAAGAAATATATAGGACACAGCATTAACATAAGCACTGACCATAACCAGCCCGCCTTAATAATATGAGGCCAATTCCGATTATTAAAATGAACTCCCGGAAGATTCATATGAATACCACCATCAATAAAGCCACTTATTTTATACTCATCATAATATGCTGGCAATTTCTCCTTTGCTCCAAAGGTAAACCAGGCACCAAATACTGCTGCCAAAATCACAAATGTCAGCCCACACGTCCAAAAGCTAAACATCTCCCATTTCAGCATATAAGCTACACCAATCTCCAGCCCACAAATCACCAGTGCCCCAATATACCAAAGAATCCTGTTCTTTTTCCTTAGATACCGCTGCTTCTGCTCATGTCCGGACACATGGAGCGCCTTCTGCACCACGTTTTCCACCTGGGCTGTACTTAAAAGCTCATCCGGTGCATGCCTTTTACATTCCAAAAGCTCCGTCACCGATACTCCCAGAATTTCTCCCAGCGGCACCAGCATGCTGATGTCCGGCATCCCTTTACCGCACTCCCACTTGCTTACCGTCTTATCCGATACATACAGCTTATCCGCCAGTTCCTTCTGGGTCAGGCTCTTCTCCTTCCTCAGCTCCAACACAAATTTTCCAAACTGCTCTTTATCCATTTCAAACATAATGCCCCTCCTGTTACCTTTTAGTAACTTCATTATATTTTTATGCTCGTTTTTTCACAATCTACGGAGGGTAGAGTTGCGCTCTACTGCCTTATTTTTCTGACCTCCCGAAAATTATGATGTCATTACTCCTATTTAAAATATACCTCCTTTAAATAATTTTGAAAATAGAAGAAAAAGCACCTTGTTTTTTTCTGCAATCATGGGTACAATAATACTAAATCATATTTTAGTAAATTTAGATTTAGTAAATCGTGTTTTAGCAGTCCATGTCTATATCTTTATTTAGGAGGAATTTACATGTTCGTCGGAAGAGAAGCAGAACTTGCATTTTTAGAAGAGAAATATGAAGAAAACAAAAGTCAGCTAATTGTCCTTTATGGACGCAGGCGTGTTGGAAAAACAGAAACTCTACGGGAATTCTGCAGAAGCAAGCCACACGTCTTCTTTTCCTGCACTCAGACCACGGATAAGGCACAGCTTGCCAAATTTTCCGCAAAAATATTGGATGAGAACATTGCAGCAAGACAGTATATCAGCGAATTTCCAGATTGGGAGAGAGCCTTCCGTTCCATACGGGAATTACCATATGGCCAGCAAAAAAAGCTTGTAATTATTGATGAATTCCCATATATGTGCAATGGAAATGACAGCATTCCGTCCATTCTGCAAAATCTTTGGGACACCGAGCTTAAAGACTGTAACATCATGCTAATACTTTGTGGCAGCTCCATGAGCTTTATGGAGAATGAGCTGCTGGCAGAAAAAAATCCGCTGTACGGCAGAGCAACTGGAATATATAAAATGAACCCCATGGGTTTTTATGATGCAGCAAAGTTTTTCCCCACATATTCTGCCAGAGACCAAATACTGGTGTATTCGATTTTAGGTGGCATTCCCCATTATTTAAACCAGTTTGATCCAGCACTTTCTATCGAAGAAAACATAAAAAACAATATTTTGAGAAAGGGCTGCGTATTATACAGCGAAGTAGAGTTTTTACTTCATCAGGAACTGAGAGAAACCCCGGTATACAATTCTGTAATTGAAGCAGTTGCCCTGGGAAGTACAAAATTGAACGAAATCAGTCAGAAATCATTGCTGGAGGATACTGCAAAAACCAGTGTTTATTTAAAAAATCTGATAGAGCTTGGCATTGTGATAAAGGAATTCTCTGTGGATGCCGCCTTGAAGGAAAAAGGAAATGCGGGGCGAGGTTTATACCGCCTAACGGATAATTTTTTCCGGTTCTGGTATGCCTTTGGCTTTGCAAATTATTCACAGTTAGAGGATGGCGATGTGGAAGGTGTTTATAGGTACGGCATTGCACCTGCCTTACATGAATTTGCGGCTCTGACCTTTGAAGATGTGTGCCGGGAATTTGTCAGAGAACAACAAAAAAAGAATGCATTGCCTTTTCGCTATGCCAAACTGGGCAGATGGTTTGGCAAGACAACCGTGCGAGGTTCAAAGACAGACAGTGGCTTGACAGTCGCAGAAACGGAGCTTGATATCTTGGGAATCTCCAAGGATGCAACGGAATATTTGGTGGGCGAATGCAAATTTAAGCGTACTCCATTTCAGTATTCCGAATATTTGGATACTCTAGCAAAGCTGACACCACAAAAGCAGCAGGCGAAAATGTATTATATGCTATTTTCAGAGTCCGGCTTTGATGAAAAGATTATAGCAGAAGTAGCGCAAAATCCGACTCTGCAATTGTATTCTCTTGAAGATATTGTAAAGTTATAAAAGAAACGCTACAGGTGGGATTGTCATCTGTAGCGTTTTCTATCTGTGTCCTCAAGTCATATCCACCCAGACCTAAAGTCCTTTAGTAAAACAAATCACCCGATTCGCCTCCTGAAATCCCATAGCCAGATGGAACTGCCAGCTACTCACGTTATCCAGCTCACAATCACTGGCAAATTCCGTGCAGCCTTTTCCCTTCGCCCACGCTTCACATGCCTGCAATAATTCTTTTGCGTAACCCTTGTGACGAAAATCTTCCCTTATAAAGATACCTTCCAGATACCCCACCGGAGAAGTTTCCGTACCTTCCACATAATCAAACCGCAGCTGACATTGGGCAAAACCTATAGGCACTTCTCCTTCGTATAAAATGTAGCATACTGCATTTTCCCCACTGACAAGCTCTGCGAACTCTTCTGTAAGTCCTTCTACAGTATTGTCTTCCCACATTTGTATTGCTAACTCTGCCAAAGTTAATGCATCTGCTTTTGTTGCCTGTTTTATCATATCAGCATCCCTACTTCCTTATTAAAACCATTTCACCTTCAACACAAAATTCTTCACCGGATGAAACCCAGCCTTTGTATAGTAATGCTCATGCATTTCATCATTCACGGCTTTCAGCTCCACACAGGCGGCGCCAAGTGCCTTCACTCTCTTTTCTATTTCTTCCAGAAATGCAGTCCCCAAGCCCTTTCCTTGGTGCTCCCGAGCAATCAGAATTTCCTCCAGTACATAGGACTGAATATCATCATACTGCTGGAAATAGCCCATAGCAAAACCGATGGTATTCTCCTCTTCTTCCAGAAGAAGCCCATAGGCGCCCTCCATGCTCAGCACTTGATGAATCCGTTTATGAGCGGTCTCACAGGTCCAGCAGCTTTCTTCGCAGTTATTGTAGTAATCAATGTAAAGAGGCAGAATCTTCTCAATATCCTCCATCCTCAATTCTTTGTATATCAAATCGTTAATCATAATACTTTCTCATCTCTTCTTTCACAGCACTCCATACAGCCTTGGGCACCGCAGCCTTCATCTGCTCTGCCACACGGTCAAAGTCCTCAGACTCCACACCATATCCACCGGAGCCCTCCCGGTCCCTGCCGTTATAGTAATACAAATACTCGTAATCCTCGATTCCCTGGGCCGTTTCCGAATTCTGTGTGGTACCTGCCAAGTCTTTAAAATCGTATTTCTTCCCCATCTGAATGACGGGCTTTAAATCTTCATACTCCATGTAAAATGCAAAGCTCTGGTTCAGTCCTTTCCCGTTGGACTCCATGGGAAAAATCGTTACCACGCCGATTCCGTAGTCGTAGATTTTTACATTGTATGCATAGGTTTCATCCTCACTGGCAGGCATATAATAATATTCATAATACCTCTCATCCTCCGGCATATTCACAAAACCGACGCTGTAACCATCCTCATTTAGCTCCAGCTCATAACCACTTCTGCCGATATCCGAGGTATCACCACCGTCTTCGTCACTTACACCACTAAGGAATTCTGCAAATACAATCAGAAGACATATCAGCGCACCAAAGCCCATTAAAATATAGGGTCCACCGCTGCCTTTTGCAGAAATGTTCTTGGGAAATTCTACCGTGTCCCTCTCCGGGTCATAATAAATATCCACGATGTCCCCCACATTGTAGGTACCATTATCCAGCACCGTCTTTGTTACCGCGCCAAATTCCACCGGAATTTCAAACATTACCTGGGTGCACGGAATCTCCGTTTCACCGATTTTCTTAACTGTGGGCTGATACCCCAGCACCTTCGCCTTAGTTATCCCCAGCTTATACATCCGACTGCTGTGCACCTTGGCAAATACGCCAAGCCCGATGATGGCTAAGCCAATAGTAAAAAATAAATATTGCATTTAATCATACTCCCCATACTCACACCCAACGTTATACGCCAGAATTTCATCAACCAATTTATTATCCCGGTAAAGCCGGACAGTCCCTTTGCCATTTCCACCGTTCCATAAACGATTGTGCCTCTTCTCACCATTGGGGGCTTCATAATTCACCAGTAGCATATCCTCTTTTTCACAGGTAATATCGGTAACCATTTTATTGCGCCATGTCTTTTGCTCCACATGCCAGATAATCTGGGTATCCGTTTCTTTACACTCAAAGCTTGTCCGGGTAAATGTCCAGAATTTGGAGAAGTTGAACTCATATGTCTTCCCCTCATACCAAAATGCTGACAACAATTTTCGTTTTAACGCCACCGGACCAATCTTGGGTCTTCCGCCACCAATGTCAAATACACTATCCTTAAGCTGCTTCTGTGTGATATTGCTCACTAGATTGTTGGATGACAACCACACCCAAGGCGATGTAAAATTCTTTCCCCAGTTTTTGTCCGCATATCCATAACTTGTCAATGGGTCTACAATGTATCTCTCACCATTCCAAATCACTTCCCCGGAAAATGCAGTTTTCATCCCCTCTGCATGCCAGAACATTTCAAAAGCCTGTAGTGAACGAAACAGCCTGCTTGCACCATAACCCACATTAAAAGCGACCTGCTTATCCATCTTTAGATTCCAGCTCATCTCTCCTGCCTGACACATGTATTCGGAATGACTCTTAGAATCCTCCTCACTCACTGCTACCTGTCCATAGGTCTGCTCCTCATCCACATAACAGTCCTTTGCTACGATATTATAGGGAGCATTCCACTTCACCTGAATCTCTTTCCAGCTAAAGAATCGATGTAATTGCCTTGCATCCTTTCCCCATGCTCCGGCTTTCACCATTAAGTAGGAAGGCTTCACACCATGCAATTTATTCTCCGGTAACTGTCCCAAAACAGGAGCATCCTTACTTAGCGCCGGATTACACAGAAAGAACTCAATGAAGAAAGCTTTCTCCTCTCCGGTCACCTCATTGTGCCCCGTAAAGGAATGCCACCACCAATCATATCCACATCTGGCCTGACCACCTACCAACATACATTCATTTCTCGTAATATCGTGCCGATTAAAACTCATATGTAACTCCCTTTCTCATATCCAGAAGCATACCTCCTCGGATTTCTGTGAAACCCATTTTCTCATAAAGAGGCTTGCCCATATCCGATGCATTCAGCATGACAATCTCATAACCTCTGGATGCAGCCTTTTTAGTAAGCTGCTTCATGATATTTTTTGCTATCCCCCTGCCTCTATAGTCCGGCTCCACAAATAAGCTGGTAATATAAGCATTCTTTCCGGTAGGATTGGAGCATGAGGGAACAGAATCATAATAAAAGATAATTCCTGTGCCGATACATCTCTCATCATCCTCCGCCAAAATCACGTCGCAGGTTTTCTGTTCCAATGCCCGCTCAAAATATGTATAGCAATTTTCTTTTATGCACTCATAGTCCTCACTTTTTTCATAGGCTTCGATAAATTGCAATCGCCGGAAAACCAACAAATCTATATCATTTAATGTTGCTTGTCTGTAATTCATCTTTTTTGCCATAATTTTCACCTCCATTTCATCATAGCATCTCCCCTCTCTTTTTACAATAAAACAGCGGAATGAAATGCTCACCCCGCCATAAAATATTTACTCCTTAATTTAAAATAAGAATCCATACAACAATCTTCCGAAAGCTACGCCCAGATCATAAATTCCCAGTACTATCACCACAGCTAGTAACAAACTCAGTTCACATACTATCGGCTTTGCAGGACATTTTGCCCACCATGCTTTGATTTCAGCTAATTGTCTCTTTTCTTCTTTCATATCTTCTTACCTCCATATTTGATAAGTCGATACTACCTTTTTCTCTCCAAAAACACCATAAACACGGGGTTGCACCTGCGTAAACTTTAGGTTGCACCTAAAAAAACTATCCATAAATGATTTTTCCCAGGAATCTTCCAAATTCGTAACCCAGCCCATGGACAGCCATCACGACGATAGTCATCATAAACATCACCGTCACCACATAGAGCAGCATAAACATCACCCTCTGCGCACCTGTCAGATTGGTGGTAAAGGTGTTCCATACCACCCACATTTTCTCTGAGGTATATTTTTCCGGTGTCTTCTCTGCCACATCCGGCACCTCTTCCGTCCCCCGCATCAGATAGTCCAATGACACATGAAAATAATCGCTTAAGAATAACAATCTGGTCATTTCCGGGTACGCCTTATCCGACTCCCACTTGGAAACGGATTGTCTGGACACATCCATCAGCTCTGCCAGCTCCTCCTGGGATAATCCTGCATCCTTTCGGATATTGTATAATCGTTCTCCAAATGTCATATACTTACTCCCCTTATCTTTCCGTATGCAGTTATTTTACCATATAGAACCCGTCTTGCAAGCTTACATTATTTTCGCTCCTCCAGATAAAGCCCCACTCTGGTCTGTAAATTGTGAACTGTACCGTCCACATCATTCACTCCCGTCACCAGTTCTCCGATTTCCTCCATGGCAATATTATACACCACATCATTCTGCAAATCCCCGGAGAAAGAGATTCCTTCTATCAGCTCTCGTAAAAGCAGCAAATCCTCCTCGGTGGCTGCGTACACCTCATAGGGTACCCCAAAGCTCTCTCCTAAGTAGCGTGGCTTTTCCACAGGATTACCATCCTTATCCAGCAGATAACCGATTCCCTTGGTATCGTACTGATACTGCTTTATGGTAGCACATTCCAACTGATAGGCAAGGCTCTTTTCCTTCGCAGCAAAGTACGCTCCTGTGACACTCTGACGGCTTCCCCGGGCATTCAGCACATACTCCATGAAATGCCACGCAGCCTCCTTCTTTTCACTTCCCGCATTGATACTTAAGGAGCCATAATTCTGGATCCCATAACCGCCCGTGCCTGTCGCTGTAGGATATGTCAAATACAGCTCTTCATTTCCCAGAATCGCCCGGTTTTCCAGATAAGTCTGCACATTAGTAATGGTCCAGTTTTCCAAAAGTAGGTCCCCTTCCACCAGTTTCTTTTTGGTTTCCATACCATTGTTTCCGAAGCTCCGGTACTGATAGCCGGACGCCAGCTGTAGCAGCTCTATAAACTCTTCCTCGGCAAAGCGGGCAAGCCCCTGCTCCTCGTCTGCATAGTAATCCAGATTTCCCTCTAACACAGGCATAACGATTAACATTCTGGCCCACTCCGGGGTATCCGCCAGATATTTTCCTGCCAGAATCTCCATGCCACCGCAGTTTTTCACGATTTCCATATAATCATCCACCGTCCATGACATGGCATCCATACCTGCAAAATTCTTCTCCATCCCCAGCAGTAAATCAATGGTAAAATTCTGGGGAATGGTATAAAGCACGTCCTCATAAGTATTGGCCGCCAGCACGCTCTTTACGAAATGCTCTCTCTCCAGGCCCTTTCCATCCTCCAGATATGGTGTCAAATCCTCTATCAGACCATTCTTTACAAATTCCCTCACCAGGGCAATATCGGTAAAAAACAAGTCCGGCCCCCTCCCTGAGGATAAATCCGCCAGAAGTCTTTCATGTCCGTTCTCGATATCATACTCCTTTAGCTGCACTTCATAGTACAGACTGCTCTTGTTAAAGCCCGTCACATACTGGCTCCATTCGCTGTCCAAAGTCCCCGCATATCCAAGGGTAAGAATTTCCTTTTCCACCCCTGTATGTGCCCCGGCTTTGGTATGTCGAATCAACTTTCTATTATCATTTAAGTATATGACACTATTGTCAACAATCTGAAACGCAAGTAAATCCTCCGGCTTTACAATCGTCTTCTCATAATTTATAAAGCTTTCTTTTCGGCCATCCTGCAAGAAAAATAGCTCCGTTCCGGTATAATAGCAGATATTTCCCCGCTCATCCTGCCCCATAGCCTGTACATTTTCTTGTGACGCCTCTGTCATTTTTGTAATTTCTCCAGTGCTTCTATCCAGACAATATACCGTTCCTCTCCCGCTCTCATCCTTTCCAAGGAATTGCAGATTTCCCTCCAGATTCCACAGAAAATTGTCATTGCTTATCCCCGGCAGCGCCACCTCTTTTTCTATTACGCCATCCCTGGGAATCACATACAGCACAGGCTCATCCCCATCTATCAAATACAGGGTATCCGCATCATCCACCTGCATGTAAACCTCATGCAATGTATTCTCGCTGATGGTATCCACTGCCACGGACGAAAGGTTATCCTTTAGCGCCCACTTATCCACACACTCCCCGGTATCCGGCGCACACTTATACACCGTCCAGGTACATTCCTCCCCCTGAAACACTGACGTCAGATAATAGATATGCCCATCCATTCCCTGCATGAAACGATTCACATACTCCGGCAGCCCCTCCTGTGGATAATATATCTCCTCCGGCACGATAAGCTCCTGTGCCACCTCTTCCGTCACATAGATGGCGTGATTTTGAACCCAAGGCTCCTGGGCAAACAAATCTTCCACAGGTATTTGAAAGCTCTTCTGATAAAACTGCACATTATTTCCATCATAGCCCACAAGGTCCGCCTGATTCATATTTAAAATCAGCCTATCCTTTTCCATGATATATCCGTTTATCCAACTACTGGCTGTGCTCACTGCCTCCGGTAGCGTAACGGATACGGACTCTACCAGAAATGGGGTAAACTCCTCCACATCATGCTCCGTCTCCTGGGATACACTCCCCTTCTCTGCTCCGCAACCACCTAAGGCAAACACCAATAACAACATGCTCAAAAAAACTTTTACTACTCTCTTCATATACAAAAACACCTCCGCCCTTTCAGTATATAACCTCTTCGGGCACAGGTGTTTTACGTTTTCTTACGAGTTTCTTACGAAAAATCTTACCAATACTGTTTCCAGTCCTTCATCAGTCTGGTCAGAGCTTCCATGTAGAAGTAATCCCCCCAGATATTGCACTCATCCACACCATAGTGATTGCAGGTGTTGTAAGGTGAGTGGTTAGAGTAGGTTGCATGAAGAACAAGGCCGTTACTTTCCTCCATATCTTTCACGGCGCAGTGGTCATAAATTGCCTTTAACAGCTTCTTCGCCAGCGAAATGTAGTACGCAGCATCCTCCTCTGATAAATACTTAGCCATCTCCAGCATACCGCAGACTGCGATAAGGGCACTGGAGGAATCTCTTGGCTGGTCATCCCCATCACTAAACTCCAAATCCCAGAAAGGTACAAGGTCCGATGGTAAATGATCCATAAAATACTCGGTCACTTTTTTGAATAAATCTATGTACTCCTCCCGCTGAGTATAACGATACGCGGTAGCCAAACCATATACGCCCCAAGACTGACCTCTGGCCCAGGCAGAACCATCCCGATAGCCCTGGCAGGTAGCACCATGGGAAGGCTCCCCGGTCTCCGGGTTAAAGAAGAAGGTATGCCAAGTAGAATAGTCTTCACGAATTACATTCTTCACCGCCGTATGAATATGCTTCTCTGCCACAATACGATATTTTTTCTCCCCGGTTTCCTCGCTAGCCCAGTACAGAAGGGGCAAATTCACCAGACAATCGATAATCAGGCGATAGTTGTCCGGGTGTCCCATGGGGCCCCATGCCTGAATGAATTCTCCCTTTTCCTGAAAACGGGATATGAGCTGGTCCGCTGCCAGAATTGCCGCTTCTCTGCCCTTTTCAGAACCTATCAGCTTATACCCTGCCACACAGGATGGGGAATATAAAAAGCCCATGTCATGATGGTCAACCGTAATTTTATTCTGAATCCTATGTAAAAAGGAATCTATCTGCACCTCTGCTGCTTTCTGAAGAGCATCCTTTGCAGACTGAGGAGTTCCGATACGAAGCATGGCTACCGCATCCGGATTGTCCCGCACATATTCGTAAGCCAGCCAGATTTCTCCGGTCCAAAACCCGTTGGTCCAGTCCAAATTGTCCTTTGGCTCATAGAAATTATTCACACTATGAGCATGCTGAAACTTCTCCGTAAACTCTGGGAGCACATGAATAATCTGCCTTACACAAAACTCCATTGCCTCCCTTAATTCTCTGTCATTTATCTCCGGAAATGCATCATAATTTTTCATCCTATAACCTCCCATTTATAACGAAAATCTCGCTTCTATCTCCTCAAAATTCACCTTGCGCACGATGCCATTTTTCAAGGTAACTGTCACTGTTCCATAGCATCCGTTTTTCCAGGCATCCTCATACTCCACACTTGCAATGGGGAATAATTCTTCCTCAGTAAAGTCCTCATGGCTTTCTTTGGTAATCACCTGAGAAATCATCATATAGCTCTCACCGCCGCCATACTGCTTTTTCAGCTCATTTTCTGCGTAGATAATGATGGACTTCTCCGAATCCGGGTTGCTTCCCTCACTCCTTAGGTAAGAAATCTTATCCCAGCCATCATAAATGGTCATGGCCATCTGCTTTTCTCTGCCGCAGAAATCCTCCCCCTTTAAGATAATCGCCTTGGCACCGTCGCAGCTCTTCTCCACGATTTCCGTACCATTGTCCGGGAAACCATAGCTGCCCAGTGTAAAAACTACCGGACGTCTGTGCAATCTGTGCTTATCCACACGAATGATGCCGTTCGCCACCGGGAAATCCGCCAGATTGATGGCCTGAATCCAGTGCATCTCTGTCTCCAGATTATAGTTAAAGAACTGCCTTCGATAAAGCACACCTTCCTTTTCTCCTGCCCAGAAGGTGGCATTGCCACGAAGAATATTTCCTGTGGTCACATCCTTCAGTAGATACTGCTGCGCCTCCACATCCTCTCTGTCCTTTGGAGTTGCTTCCCAAGGGTACTTGGTGTTAAAGCAAAGCTTGGCGTAGTTCCACATAGCGTGAATATCGTCTTTTCTCTTACTAACCTTGCCACTTCTGAGAATGGTCTCCCCGTTTGCCTTGTGATTGGTAAAGCAAAGTGCCGAACCATTTAATGTGGTCTCTTTCACCTCTTCCTCGCCAAGCTTCTCCCAGCTGCCATTATTCTCCTTGGCAGTCCAGAATGGATGGTCTGCCGGTAAATGCAGGCACAGAAAAGCCTTACCAAACCAGAAGGGCGACTCCGCACAGGAATACCCCTGCACCAGCGGTGAAAACTGTCCGTAAAATCCAAGGGTGGGGATGCCGTTCCACAGGAAATCCTCTCTTCCTAAAAACTGCATCAGAGAGCCGGAGGAAATGCGCCTTGCCAGTCCCGGGTCCGCCTTGGAGTTTCGAAGGAACAAATTGCCGTCAAAGGCACTGGTGGCCGCATTACGATAAATATTACTTCGGCCCCACATATTAGTATAGCCGTCCTCATCAAAAAAGTCGGGATAAGTCTCCATCAATTTATTGGAATGCTCCTCAAACCGGGCTGCAATCTCCGGCATGTTCTCATAGCCGTACCACAGATTCCAAAGAGGTGCATACACATTAAAAGCCCAGCAGGAATAATAATCAAAATTCTGTCCATCCCGATACCAGCCATCCCCCACATAGTAGTTCAAAATGGCCTGTGCATGGTCTAACATAATCTCCTCATCAATGGGGTATCCCTCCATATGCAGAAAGGCCATATCCAGCATATTAAAGCAGCGCCAGTTCTGAGGCACCGTATTGGAATGTGCAAAGCTGCTAAGGAATCCGGCAATCTGATCCCGCTCCTCCTTGGTATAGGTATCCCATATCTGCTCCTTACTAATCCACAAACAAATCACCAGTGCACAGGTTTCCACCGTCTGCTGGAAAGCACGGAAAGGGTCCACATTTCCTACCGTTTCCTGCAAGGACTCATAGGTTCCCACAAAAATGGGATCCTTCTCATCACAGGAACGAAGAATCTGATTTTTATAATAATTCGCTAATCTTTTGCCGCAAATGGTCACCTCCGGCTTATTGTGAATCAATGGTGCGGCAATAAAAAAGCTGCGGGTCAATCCCTCAAACATCTCCGCTTTCCGTTCTGCTTCCTGACTCTTCGGGCTGGAATAGTGATGGGGATAAGTAATCTCCGTTTCCTTTCTGGGCATAACCACCGGATCCTGAAAATCCTTAATATGCTGAAAAATCCCGGTGAGCATATACTCTGCCGCCTCTAGCCAGCTTTCTCTGGTAAGTCCGGTATAGGGACTCAGGTCATAATCTAACGTTTTCGGCTGAAATACCATTCTTTTCTGCTCCTTTTCCTACAAAGCTTTAGAAATTCTTCGTTACCTATATCTTACACGATTGACGTATTTTCCATAATAGCCTATACTACTGAAAAAGTAACCTTTTCTGCTATTTGGAGGAAATCATATGTATCAGATACTACGTGGCGGTTGTGGCTCAAAGCATACCGGAGCCTTTCATATGTCAAGACCGGAGGGATTGCCCTGTTATGTACTTTTAAACGTACGCACCGGTGGTGATTTTCACATTGCCGGCAAATCCTACCAGGTTACTCCGGGCACGGTGATGATTATCTCTCCGGGAACTTCCTACTCCTACACCAACCCGTCCGGAGACTATATGGATGACTGGCTGCATTTTCGTGTTTTCCCCATGGGAACCTTTTCGGGGACCTTTCCTCACTTAAATATTCCCATTCCAGCAGGTGCTTCGGAGGTCTATACCACACTGCTTCGTCAGCTTCTGTGGGAACATTCCTACACTCCTGCGCCCTATGCCCAGGAGAACATCGATAGACTTTTTGCCATTCTCCTGAATCATCTGCGCTGTGCCCTTAACACCGACGCTTCTCCCCGTCCGGCGGCTCCCTATGCAGACAGACTTCGCGCCATCCGGCTGGATATCCAAAGCGACCCTACCAACACCGCAGATATTGCAGAATGTGCCCGCCACTTGGGCATCAGCGAGTCCTATTTTCAACATATATACACCCAGCTCTTTGGCACCTCCTACCAGAAGGACGTGATTTCCTTCCGCACTGAGCATGCCAAAAATCTGCTCCTGACCACCAACCTTTCTATGGAGCAAGTGGCAGAGCTTTGTGGCTACAACAGTCCGGTACACTTTTACCGCCAATTCAAAAAACTGACAGGAAATACTCCTGCCAGTTTTCGTAGAAATAATAAATAGTTACATATATTGCCTAAGCGAAGCATTTTGGGACATTTTGGATATGGGCTTTCTGTAAATCAGCAGCGATATACCATATCCTAAAACAGCTCCTATGAGCAAAATCACAAATCCCGCAGCCGCCATTAGACCATAGCTTACTATACCACTTTCCAGTTTTATGCTGACATCTCCCCAAAACATATTCACCATTGGATAAATGCTGCAAAACATAATGGTAGGCAGCCAAAAATATTTCAGTGCCATCGCTCCATACACCATGATGATTGTACCAAATACCGCCATCAACACCAGCTCCCTGCACGCCATGGAAAGCAGCATCGGATTTCCTCCACACTGTATACCTCTGATAAGAGCACTTATCAAATATATTCCTGCAAACATCAACCAGTTCAGCATTGCAATCGCCTTAGTAAATAAGGTTTTCCTTAGCGGAGAGACCAACACCTCTTCCGATACCCCCAGGGAAAATATCATCTGCGATGGAAAAAAACCACCTGCCATAGCCAAAAGGCCCCCATATCGGCCCCAGACCATATCTCCTCCGGTAAGCATCACAAGAATAAAGCCACCAAGTACAAAGGTTCCCCCCAAAAACAGATTTGCTTTAAAATTGTAAGCATATGGAAGCAGTTTAAAAGCCCTCTTCATTTCATGTATCATAATAACTTCCCTCCATTTTCTTCATCACCGATTTCACCGTCAAACTACTTGCCAGCACCGCTAATACTGCAAGTGCCAAAGCATAAAAGAGAATAAACCGACTTAATCCCGGCAGAAAAAAGCTCGCTATACACAAAGCAACTGCCAAATAGCCAATCACTACATTGGTCCAATAATTCCCCTCAAATCTGCCAAGCCACACTCCCAGCGTAGATAATGTGTAACCT
>JAFTXD010000084.1 GCA_017461775.1 Lachnospiraceae bacterium | reverse complement strand
GTGTGTATCTTAAGGGCGCTAAGCTGAGCCTTGGCGGTGATAACAAGCTGATGATGGTATTGGTGGATGGGCTTCCTTATGATTATTTTGCCCAGCATCCGGATAATAAACAGCAGCTGGAGAATGTTCTGGCAGACTTTATCGGCAAAGAGGTAGAAGTCACTATCCAGAGTGTAAAGACGAAGCAGGAATTTACTGAGAATTATGTGGACTTATCCAGCATTATTCATATGGATATTGAAGAGGAAGATTGAGACTTGGACTTGCATACCGGTCTTGATATAGTGTAAACTAAAAATAATATATATTTATATTGGAGGAATTTAATATGGCAAAACGTGGTGGTTTTCCCGGAGGAGCAATGCCGGGTAATATGAATAATCTGATGAAGCAGGCACAGAGAATGCAGCGTCAGATGGAAGAAGGACAGAAGGAGTTAGAGACCAAGGAATTTACTGCTTCTGCCGGTGGTGGTGCAGTGGAGGTAACGGTATCCGGTTCTAAGGAAGTATTACGTGTAAAGCTTTCCGAAGAAGTGGTAGACCCTGAGGATATCGAGATGCTTCAGGATTTAATCGTTGCAGCAACCAATGAAGCATTAAAGCAGGCAGAAGAGGCAAGTGCTCAGTTAATGGGTAAGATGACCGGTGGATTAGGAGGATTTCCATTCTAATGGAAATGTATAGTGGCCAAATCGGAAAGTTAATAGAGGAATTGGCAGCTTTGCCGGGAATCGGTAATAAATCAGCCCAGAGATTGGCATTTCACCTGATAAATATGCCAAAGGATAAGGTTGACCGTCTGGCGCATGTGATGATGGAAGCCAGAGAAGGGGTGCGCTATTGTAAGGAATGTTTTACCTTGACAGATAGAGATGTATGTCCTGTGTGTGCCAATGCCGCCCGCAACCATAAGCTGATTATGGTGGTAGAGAACACCAGAGACTTGGCGGCATATGAGAAGACCGGGAAGTATGAGGGAGTATATCACGTGCTCCATGGAGCGATTTCTCCCATGCTGGGAATCGGCCCCGGAGATATAAAACTGAAGGAGCTGATTGCACGTCTTGAGGGAGACGTGGATGAGGTAATTATTGCAACCAATTCCAGTCTGGAAGGTGAGACAACAGCAATGTATATCAGCAAACTGATAAAGCCTACCGGAATAAAGGTAACCATAATCGCCAGCGGTGTGCCCGTAGGCGGTGATTTAGAGTACATCGACGAGGTGACGCTGCTGAGGGCGTTAGAGGGTCGTATAGAATTGTAGGAGATGAGGAAATGGCAATTACTAAGAGAAGTTTTGGTGTGACAGCAAAGGGAGAGCAGGCAACCCTTTATACCCTTGAAAATTCCAAGGGAATGAAGGCTGATGTGACGGATTACGGTGCAATTTTAGTGAATTTATTTGTTCCGGATAAGAACGGTAATGTGGAAGATGTAGTTCTTGGATTTGACAGTGTGGAGGGCTATGAGAGCAACCCTAGCTTTTTTGGTGCTACCATCGGTCCCAGCGCTAACCGTATCGCAGGTGCAAAATTCACAATTGACGGCGTGGAATATGCTCTTGACGTGAACGACGGTGCGAACAATCTGCACAGTCATAAGGATATGGGATATCATAAGCTACTTTGGAAGGTGACTGCGGAAAGTGAGAACAGCATTACCTTTACCATTTCGGATGAAGACGGTTATATGGGATTCCCCGGAAATAAGGAATTGTCTTTAACCTATATTTTGGATGAAGAGAATGGTATTACACTTTCTTACCATGGTAAGAGTGATAAGAAGACTGTTCTTAACCCAACCAATCATACCTATTTTAACTTAGACGGACATGCAGCAGGCTCCATCGAGGAACACACCATGCAGCTTGTGGCAAGTAATTATACTCCTGTAGTGGCAGGTGCAATTCCTACCGGAGAAATCGCTGCAGTAGCAGGTTGCCCAATGGACTTTATGGCTGCAAAGGTAATCGGCAAGGAGATCAATGCAGATATGGAGCAGCTCATCCTTACCGGTGGCTATGATCACAATTGGGTAGTTGATGGCTGGGACGGCTCTTTAAGAAAGATTTCCACCGTTGTAGGTCCTAAGAGCGGCAGAGTGATGCATACATACACTGATTTGCCGGGCGTACAGTTCTATGCGGGTAATTTTATTGATCCACAGGATGGTAAGAATGGTGCAAAGTATGGTAAGAGAAGCGGGTTATGCTTAGAGACACAGTACTACCCCAATACCATTAATACACCGAATTTTCCGCCTTGCGTATTTGGTGAAGACAAAGATTATAAATCCGTAACGGTATATCGTTTTGAATAATCTGTCGATGGAAGAGAAATTTTAAGCGACAAAGAATACCATAATACCTCTCACAGGAGTGCTAAAGTAAGAGCAAAAATGTGGGAGGTATTTTTATGGAATTGCCTAAGAATATAACGCAAATCGGTGAAACTGACAAAAACAGCAAAATTTACATGGAAGACTATGTTGTTTCTTATATAAAGCAGCAAAGTAAAAAAGCAGCGGACAAGCAGATGGGAGTGGCGCTTTTTGGTAAATGTAACAGGGAAGAAAGCACGTCCTATTATTTTATATACGGCGCATGTATGGTGAATTACATTACTAAGGACGTACGACATCTATCCAGCGCGCAACTGCAGGAAGTG
>JAFTXD010000083.1 GCA_017461775.1 Lachnospiraceae bacterium | reverse complement strand
GGTACGATTCTTGGCAAGAAGCTTTCGCATCTTAAGTAACTGAAATGGAATGAATAAAATGAGTTTCCTCTGATTGAGTTCTTCAACAGAAATGTTGTGAAGATTGATGGTAGAGACTTCGTAGTCGAAGTGTTGTTGCTTCTCAAATTGTAAGCGAAGTGTGTACTTTTCCGGTATTTCAGTTTCGGAGTAAAGATAGATAATCTTTGGCTCCGGGAAATTCAGAAGATAGCAGTGGCCATCGGAGCTATGGGCTCGGTTGGCGTGATGGAAGCCATATTCGAAGACACGAAAGACGATATCTGCATCCTCTGTCATCTGGGCTTCTAAGTGATAACTGTGGGTATGGTTAATGGTTAGGATGGTATCCGCCAGGGTTTTTCGTAGCGTGTCATCCTCGAATTCCGTCCAGTTGTAAGTAATTTCGCTGTCTTCCGGGTAATTGGTTCCAAAGAGGCCATTGATTAAGTTGGTGACTGCTTTGGAGGATAGCGTAAGAATACGCTTAAATACTTTGTCGAAAATAAATGGAATCTTTTCGGTCATGGAATCCTTTCTTTAGTAAGGAATTGACCGAGATTACCTTCAGATATTGAAAGTGTAACATAAAGGCGGAAAGAGTACAAGACTAATTTGATAAATAAATGAGAAATTAGTAAGTGTATTATTGTAACCGGTGGTGTCGGTTTTATCGGAAGTAATTTTCTTATTTCTGATATAATATGTCTAGAGCACTCACGACAGGGGGAGTCTCCCATCTTATCCAGTTTTACAGTGTAGCCGGACTACATAGGAAGGGAGGTGGCGTGAATGACATCGTATGAGATCTTAACGATTTTTTACAGAGTACTAGGTTTATTGGTATCTTCCTGGAGCGTGTTAATCGCGTTGCTTGCTTTTCTCGATAAGAGAGATTCTGAGCGAAAATAAAAATGTCCTTCCTGTCTGAACCACAGGAAGGACGGTGTCCGTAAGGACATTTGATAACTTTCCGGGAGCATCCACTTTGGAGTGAGTGCTCTTTACACTGTTATAGTAGCATATATATTTTATTTGTTCAAGGGGTTTTTACAGTATACTTATGTAACTGACCGTAAGGCTCACGATATGCGTTATGCTATCGAACCTACTAAGAACCATAGTGAACTGGGCTGGCTGCCGGGAAGTGTATTCATTATATTTGTATAAATGAAAAAGGTGCCAAGCCTTGATAATTCAACAAGACTTTACACCTTAGATGTTTCTTATCGGGTTACTTTGATTTAGTTGTTATTACTTGGATCCTTGGGGTCTGCCGTTTCAACATATTTGATTATCTCAATAATCTGTTCAGCTGTCATACCTTTTCTTTCAAGTGCGTTTATAAGGTTTACAATTTCTTTGCCAGTCATGTAATCGCTCACTTTCTATCACCGCCTTTCGATGGTGATATTATATCATAGTGTAAAGCCTTATTCAATTATCAAAGTGCTGTTATTCGTATTCGTAATAGAATTGGATATGTGGGCAAACGCCCGAGAATAATTAGAAAATAGATGGTCCGTAGCCCGTGAGGCTCTCCCTGTCCTCGGATATCCTGTAAGAAATTATAAAATATCTATAAGTAAATTATAGTATGGAATATGTACTCGGAGATTACAAGACTATACAGACAGATGTTTGGAAAAAACATTATGAAAATCTTTACCCCTTCCGTATCTCAGAGATGTATAATGATATCAGAAGGAATTTTATGTAACAGTGAGGTGTCTATGCATATTTTGGAGTCGTTCCTTCAGGGCAAGGAAAACAATCCCCTTACCTGTGAGGATGGTATTTTTATCAGTGATAGTATGGTGGTGGTGATAGATGGAGCAACCTCCCATGGCGGACGCTTATGGCAAGGGCATCGGAGTGGTTATTTTGCTAAGGAGGTGCTACGGAAGTGTCTGGAGAAGGTTTCAGTAGGAGATATTTTGGAGAAGCTTGACATAGCACTGCATGATGCGGTGGTTTCCGCGGCAGGAGAAGAATTGGCATTATCTGAGTGTCCCAAAGCATCCATCATTTTGTACAATGATGTGACCAAGGAAATCATCAGCTATGGAGATTGCCAGTGTCGCATAAATGGAGTGAACTATTCTGCTGAGAAGAGGATTGACCGATTGAATGGAGAGCTTCGGGCTTTCGTGCTGGAGTATGAGCTTCTTCAGGGGAAGGCGTGGGAGGAGCTTGCAGAGAGTGACCCGGGGAGAGCAGCTATTTTGGAAAATCTGCAGAAGCAGTGCGCCTTTGAGAATGTGGCAGGTCCCTTTGGGTATGCGGTATTGAATGGTAGAGGAATTGAGCCTTCTTTGATAAAGCGGTACAAGGTGGCACCCGGAGATGAGGTGATACTTGCCAGTGATGGGTATCCGGTACTGGGGGGCGATTTAGAGGAAAGTGAAGAGTACTTGCAGTCCAGGCTGAAGGAAGACCCGTTGTGCTTTCGGGAGCTTCGCTCCACCAAGGGTGTGAGACCGGGGAACGTGAGCTTTGATGACATAGCTTTTTGTAGGTTTATCGTGTAGTACAAAGGTGCAAATGTTGTTATGAGGAGAATTCGGCTTGTCATAGAGAACATACAGGGTACAGGTGTGGTGAGTATCTCGTCATACCCTGCAAATGGTTCAAATAGACTATTTTTTGGGTTGATAATGGCGTGGGAAGGGTATATAGGAGCCGGAGGCTCTGCGAAACCCCATGAAATGAGGATAGTCGGGGTATAGGAAGTAAGATATTTTGCAGGTACCCGTTTGGGTGGAAAAAAGGCCTGATTTGGCCGGAAAAAAGGGCTGGTCGGGGTATCTGAGAAAGATATCTTGTCTATACCCTGGGGGGACAGGCAGGGCACCACAAAAATAGTAAAGTGCTTTAAAAATTAGAAAGAAATGGTCAGAATTGCTTTGGCCAGACGATGAAAAAGCCCATCCAATCGGATGGGCTTTACTGGTATCAATTTATACGCGATATCCTTTGCTTTCAATTACATGTACAACCTGATCTACGTATTTCTGGCAGGTTTCCATGTCACCGGCTTCTACCATGACACGGATTACAGGCTCGGTGCCGCTTTCACGAACGAGGATACGTCCATCGGTGCCAAGAGCTTCTGCAACCTGAGCAACCGCTGCCTGTACGTCAGCATCCGCATTTACGGTTGCCTTATCCTGTACACGCACGTTGGTAAGTACCTGAGGATATACCTTGAAAGGAGAAGCAAGCTCGCTTAAGGAGGTCTTCTTTTCTAACATTACTTCCATCATCTTGATAGCGGTTAAGATACCGTCACCGGTAGTTGCATATTTCTTGAAGATGATGTGGCCGGACTGCTCACCGCCGAGACGATAGCCGTTCTGCTGCATGTTTTCGTATACATACTTGTCACCTACAGCAGTCTTTTCATATTCTACATCGATGGCATCTAAAGCCTTGTATAAACCGAAGTTGGACATTACGGTAGTAACAACCTTATTACCTACTAATTTTCCGCGCTCCTTTAAGTAGCGGCCGTAGATGTAGATGACAGCATCACCATCCACCAGGTTGCCCTTCTCATCTACGCAGAGACATCTGTCAGCGTCGCCGTCGAAGGCAAATCCTACGTCCAGACCATTTTCTACCACGAATTTCTGTAAGCCTTCGATATGGGTGGAGCCGCAATTGGTGTTGATGTTAACGCCATCCGGCTGATTGTTAATCACATATGTCTTAGCGCCCAGAGCGTCAAATACATTTTTCGCAATCATCCAGGAGCTTCCGTTTGCGCAGTCAAGTCCTACCTTTACATCGCGGTAAGAGCGGGTAGCAAGGGAGATAAGGTAACCAACGTAGCGGTTACGTCCTGCTGCATAGTCCACGGTACAGCCGATGTTCTCACGCTCTGCGTAAGGAATCTCGCCAATAGCACCGTCTAAGTATTCTTCCACTTTAAGAATGGTTTCTTCGTCCATCTTCTCACCGTTTCCGTTGATGAGCTTGATACCGTTGTCAAAGTAAGGATTGTGGCTGGCGGAAATCATGATACCGCCGTCAAAGCCTTCGGTACGAGCTACGTATGAAACGCTGGGAGTAGTGGTTACGTGAAGTAAGTACGCATCTGCTCCGGAAGCGGTAAGTCCTGCTACGAGAGCATATTCAAACATGTAAGAAGAGCGGCGGGTATCTTTGCCGATAACCACTTTCGCTTTTTCTCCATCAGCCTTGTTCTGATTGTAATACCAGCCTAAAAAACGACCAATTTTGTATGCATGGTCTGCGGTAAGGTTTTTATTTGCTTCACCACGGAAGCCGTCTGTTCCAAAATATTTTCCCATTATTGTCCTTTCTGTGCATGTTGCAGCCCTAGGCTACGTTGCCTGGCAAATGATTTTGCAGTAATAATTTATCACTTTTGAATTCGATGTGCAAGGGTAATTGGTACTGTATTCTAATTTTTTTAACAAGACAGTGCGTTAAAATACTAACGTGCAAATTTCTGCTTTTAAAATAAACATTTTTGTGATAGAATGAATTCGATTTTTAATCGATTAGGAGGCTACTTATGAGAATTTATTGTTGTGAAGACTATGCAGATATGAGCCGTAAGGCAGCAAATGTGATTTCTGCACAGATGATTACCAAGCCAAATAGTGTACTTGGTTTAGCTACCGGTTCCACCCCAATCGGAACCTATGAGAACCTTGTAGCAAGATACGAGCAGGGAGACCTTGATTTCTCTGATATTACCACCGTGAACCTTGATGAGTACAAGGGGCTTTCCGGTGATCATGACCAGAGCTATCGTTACTTTATGAATTATCATCTTTTCTCTAAGGTAAATATTGACGTAAACCGTACCCATGTTCCTAACGGAACTGAGCCTGATTCTGACAAGGCTTGTGCAGAGTACAACGCTATCATTGACAGCGTGGGCGGTATCGATTTACAGCTTTTAGGACTTGGCCACAACGGTCATATCGGCTTCAATGAGCCATCTGACAGCTTCGACAAGTTAACCCACTGTGTAGACCTTACCGAAAGCACCATCGAGGCAAATAAGCGTTTCTTCGAGAAGGTAGAGGATGTGCCTCGTCAGGCTTACACCATGGGCATCCAGACCATCATGTCTGCAAAGAAGGTACTTATGGTAGTATCCGGCGAAGATAAGGCGGACATCGTTGCAAAGGCCTTCGCAGGCCCTATCACCCCGGAAGTTCCTGCTTCTGCACTGCAGTTACATCAGGATTTCATCTTAGTTGGTGACAAGGCAGCATTAAGCAAGTTAATGAAGTAGTTTATTTATCCCGAGTTGCATGATGCCACGGCAGCTCGGGAATTTTAATTGTGGTTGTAGGAAAATCTGTAGGCTCTCCCGTGGATGGAGGGGCATAGGGGGATGGTTTGGGAGGCGGATTCCGAGGTTTAAGTACTTCTAAGATTTTTGCATGAGGGTATCAAAAAAACACGCGTCGGAGGCAATGCGCGTCCATGCGCAGTGCCTCCTAATCCGGGCGTCCATGCCCGGATTCCGCTGTTAGTGGAGCAAAAATCTAAGAAGTGCTAGAACCTCTTCATACGCCTCCCAAACCATCCCCCCTATGCCCCACCATCCACGGGAGAGCCTACAGATTTTCCTTCATAATGAATCAGACAATAGGAGGAAACATATGAGATTATTGATTATCAGACACGCAGACCCGGATTATTCCATTGATTCGTTGACGGAGAAGGGCTGGCGGGAAGCGGAGGCGCTTTCGAAGAAGTTGGCAAAGGAAAAAATAGATTACAGTTATGTATCACCTCTGGGAAGAGCCCGGGACACGGCAAAGAAGGGCCTGGAGGCTCTTTCTATGGAGCCGGTGGTCTGTGACTGGCTTCGGGAATTCCACGCGCCCATCCGTAGACCGGACCGAAATGGTGACCGGATTATCTGCTGGGACTGGCTTCCACAGGATTGGACTATTGAGGATAAGTATTATGACCATGAGCACTGGGCAGAGACGCCCATCATGGAGGAAGGCAATGTAAAGGAAGAGTATGAGCGTGTGGCAGCAGGACTTGACGAGCTCTTAGCCCGTCACGGCTATGAGCGCAGTGGTCGCATTTACAAAGCCGTGCAGGCTAACGACGATACCATCGCTATTTTCTGCCATTTCGGTGCAGAATGTGTGCTTCTTGCCCATTTGCTGGGTGTATCCCCTATGGTACTCTGGCATGGCTTCTGTGCAGCACCATCCTCAGTAACTACCGTTTACACTGAGGAACGCCGAGAAGGCATCGCCTCCTTCCGCGTAGCCTCCTTCGGAGACATCTCCCACCTCTACGTGGAAAACGAACCACCCGCATTCGCCGTCCGCTTCTGCGAATGCTACAGCAATGCCGACGAACGCCATGACTAATGATTACGTGTGGTGGAAGTCCGGGACTGGGCCGGTGGATATAGTAGGGAAAAATTTTCAGACTCCGATATTTAAGATTTTCTAAGACTGCTGATATATGTTGCGGATTGCCACGCGTCGGGTGCAATGCGCATCCGTGCGCAGTGCACCCTAATTCGGGCATCCGTGCCCGAATTCCCCTGAATAATGAGGCAGCAATCTAAGTAACTCTAAAATATCTCCGTATTCAAAAATAACTATATCATGTCCCCACCGGCCCAGTCCCGGACTTCCACCACACGTCACTTAATCATGGCGTTCGTCGGCATTACTATAGCATTCGCAGAAGCGGGCAGCGAATGCGGGTGGTTCGTTTTCCACGTAGAGGTGGGAGAT
>JAFTXD010000082.1 GCA_017461775.1 Lachnospiraceae bacterium | reverse complement strand
GAAGTGTTTGATGCTTTGATGGAAAGCTTTACATAACAAAAATCCCGGTCATTCGACCGGGATTTTGCATTATCCAATATTCTAAATCAGCGGTGCAAACACCGAAATCGCAAGCACCGTCAAAATACCGGTTACCACGATAGATAAGCTACTCATTGCACCTTCCACTTCCCCCATTTCCATTGCCTTGGTAGTTCCCAAAGCATGGGATGCGGTTCCGATTGCCAATCCCTTCGCAATAGGCTCCTCAATTTTCAAGAATTTCAAAAAGCTTTCTGCAATCACATTTCCAAGAATTCCGGTGATACTGATGGATACTACGGTAATGGTTACGATACCGCCCATCTTCTCAGAAATACCCATACCGATAGCAGTGGTAATGGACTTTGGCAAAAGGGTCACATACTGCTGATGATCCAGCCCAAAAGCAAGACTCATCAAAAAGATACTCACCATGGTAGTCAGCACTCCTGCTATGATTCCACCGAAGATTGCCTTAGGATATTTCTTCAAAAGCTCAATTTGTCTATAAAGTGGAATTGCCAGACATACCGTTGCCGGAGTCAGGAAGAAATTAATCACCTTTGTGCCTTCCTTATAGCTTTCATAAGGAATATCGAAAAGCAAAAGTACTGCCACAATGATGATGGTAGCTGTCAGCAACGGTGTCGCCACAGCCCAGCCGGTTTTCCTCTTAAACCAGATTCCTATCTGAAAGCAAATAAGAGTCAGCACCACTGCAAAATAGGTAGAATTTGATAATAATTCCTGCATTATTTCTCCTCCCTCTTCATCCTGCGGATAATGAACTGACTCACCTTACCGGTCACTGCCATAATCAAAATCGTCGACACAATCGAAATCACAAAAAGCGGCACCAGCATAGCCTTCATCTCTTCCACACTGGCCATGATTCCTACTGTGGGCGGAATAAACATAATCGCCAGATTCCCGGTGAGGAAATCTGCCACATCCTCCACCTTTTCCAGCGGAATCACCTTTGTCATAAGGAGTACCAGCATAATCAAAAGTCCATAAATACTTGCAGCCACGGGCAATGGTATAAAGTATTCCATAGCCTCTGCCACAAGGCACACTGCGGCTATAATACAAAGCTGTTTAATATATTTCAAGTCCGTCGCCTCTTTCCTAAATCTGGTGTCTTACTACCGCATACTCATCATCCAATCTAAAGTACGGACATTCCTTCTGAGTCCCTGTAATAAAGCGGTACATTTCATCCTCGTCCAGATTCACCAGACAAATATAGCATTCATCTTCATCATCATAAACATAGTTTACACAATTTTCACACATATCATTCTCTCCTACAGTTTGAGCATCTGATAAATATCACGCTTACCAACGCCACGGTCCTTCGCAACCTGCTTCATGGCTGACTTTTCGTCCATGCCCTGATTCTGATAATAGGCCATGTGTTCCTCCACAGACATACCCTCCCAGCTTGCAATCTCTTCCTGACGCTTCTCTTCCAAACTCTTGCCCTCAACTACCAGTACATATTCTCCGCGGGGTTCCTCTTCTTCATAATAAGCCCGTGCACCTTCCAAAGTCGTCGGGAAAATAGTCTCGAATTTCTTCGTAAGCTCTCTACAAAGCGTAATCTTACGGTTGCCCAGCGCACCATACAGTTCTTCTAAGGTTCTCACCAGATGGTGGGGTGCCTCATACAGAATAATGGTTCGACTTTCATTTTGTAGCTCTTTCAAAATCACAGCTTTTTCCTTCTTCTCTGAAGGTAAAAATCCTTCGAAGCAAAATCTTCTGGTGGGAAGACCGGATAAAGTCAGTGCGGTAATACATGCTGCCGGACCGGGCAGGGAAGTCACCGTAACTCCCTGCTCATGGCACATCTTTACCAGCACTTCCCCCGGATCGGATATGGCCGGAGTGCCAGCATCGGTAATCAGCGCAATATTCTGACCATTTAACATCTGACCAATCAACTGGTGAGCCTTCTCTACCTTGTTATACTCATGATAGCTGGTCATAGGGGTATGTATATCAAAATGATTCAGCAACTTGATACTGTTTCTGGTATCCTCTGCTGCAATCACATCCACCATATTTAATGTCTCCATCACTCGAGGCGTCATATCCCCCAGATTTCCAATGGGGGTGGCGCACAAATATAATTTTCCTGCCATTTTATTCTCCACTAATCAATATCCGTAGATTGTATAGATTTCCGGCATATAAACTCCGGGAGCCCGGTACACGATAAGGGGCTTCTCCACAGTCATGCGGGACTTGCCACCTCTGCACCCCTCGATAAGCACCATGTTGGGTTCCTTATCTACATAAGGGTACACCAGCTGCATCCGTTTAGGCTCCAACTTATATTGCACCATCAGAGTGATAATCTCTGCCAGACGAAATGGTCTGTGTACCATGTAGAAATTACCACCGGGCTTTAGAAGCTTGGCCGCCTGCTTTACCACATCCTCCAAGGTACAAAGCACCTCATGCCTTGCGATTGCTTTGGG
>JAFTXD010000081.1 GCA_017461775.1 Lachnospiraceae bacterium | reverse complement strand
GGCTTTGCTTTCCGTATGTGGGCAGCAAAGGATTTGTGTCCCAGCGCCATGAGCATCTGGGAATTCAGAAAGCAAAAGGAATGGGTGGAAAACGGTGGCCTTATTTGTGAGTACGTGGAGCGTATGTGGGAGGAAGAACATCTGGAGAAAGAACGCCGCATAGAAGCAATTAAGAGAATCAAAGACACCATTGACAACGGCGTAGCAGCAGTCGTTTGGGATATGGGTGACTGCGAATGGGGAATTGTCAAAGGCTATGACGAGGATGCGCAGACACTCTATACCTTAAAGATAGATGGCAGAGAGGATTGCATACCTTATGAAAAGTTAGGAAAATGCGAGATTCCAATTCTTTCCGTTTTGACAGTGACCGGTAAACAGGAGAAAGACAAAAAACAGCTTCTTGCAGACACAAAAGCCCTTGCTACAGCACATTTGTGTGGAGAAGAATGGTGTGATAATGCCAAGGGACTTGCTGCATATGACACCATTATAGGCTTTATTACCGAAAATACCGCAGCAGAATTACCATGGGAGCTGGAGTATTATCTTGGAACTTATGCAGCATTAAAATGGTATGCCTGGAAATTCTTTGAGAAGTATCAGGATAATGAGTGTACAGTCATTTACCGGACCATTCACACTGCATGGCAGAATGCTTTTGATATCCTGCGGGACGAGAAAATAAGTGTGGAGGCTAAGAGAAAGGAAATTGTAGAGCAGTTAAACAGAGCCAAAGAAACAGAGATGGAGGCTTTAAATTTGTTAAGCAACTGATAATATCACCAAAGGAAGCACTTTCGGGTGCTTCTTTTTCTATGATACAAAAGTCCCAATTTATCATTTTCCGTAGAATCTTGTGCATAAAAATGGTATAGTTATTCTAATTATGTACGGGATTAAAGGATAACAGTAGCATGGAAAATACAAAGAAAATCATCTGCTCCGGCTGTGGAGCGGAATATGATGCTACCCTGCCGAAATGTCCTTATTGTGATATTATCAACTATAGTGGCGCGGAAGCAGAGTATCTGAATAAGTTGGATGATGTTCGGGAGGATATGGAGGAGCTGGCTTATGTTCCACAGGAATCCGTGAAGGCGGAGCTGAAAAAGCAGGGACGTCTGGTTAGAAAGATTATCATCATCATTATTATTATATTGATAGCATTGTTTGGTCTGTATTATTTCCGATATCATTTCAACTGGTCGCAGGTATCGGAGAAGGAGCAGTTTTTGTGGCAGTCGGAGAACTTCCCTAAATTTGATGCATTGTATGAGGCTGGAGAATATCAGCAGCTGGCCAACATTTTGCAGGAGGAGCTGCAGGGAAAATATAGCATTTGGAGTTATGAACACCGGGATTTTGCATTTGTGTATGACAATATTTCCGATGCAAAGGAGGCAAAGCGTCGAATTGATTCGGGCGAAGATACTTCGGTAGATATGTATACCACGTTGTTGTACAACCAAATGGACCTCCTTGTGCAATGGGGACGCGAAGAGGAGCTGGATGAGGAAGAGCGCTCTATTATTGAACCGTTGATGGAAGAGGTGGTGGAGGACTTCCACACCAGATGGCAGATGAGCGATGAGGACTACCAGGAGCTGATAGAAATTGCCGAAGAGAATTATCATGTATTTCCATACAATGAGGCGAAAAAATACGTGAAGAAGTGGTTAAAGAAGAATAAATAGGAAGGTACGGAATATGAAATGTGAATCCTGTGGAGCAGCCCTTTCCTTGGAAATGGTGTATTGTCCCTATTGTGGAAAAGAAAATGTAGCAGCCAAGAAGCATGTAAGTGACATGGCTTTTTATAAAGGGGAGTTTGAGGAAACGAAAAAGCAGGTGTATGAGAAGACCAATGCTTATACTCACAATGCAGTAAAAATTGCGGTAGTAGCGTTTTTGGCGGTGCTATGGATCGTATTACTGATTTTGACAGCAAATTCATATGAGTTTCGTGATGCCATTATCAACGTAAAGAATAATATGGACCATGAGGAAATTGAAGCGCAGATATGGGAGTTTTTAGAGGACGAGGAATATTATGCTTTAGCGGTATATTGTTCGGAAAAGGATATCAATGCATACGATTTTCAGGATGAAGAATATCTTCCCATTATTCGTCAGGCAGAACAGTATCGTTGGGTCTATGAATATCTTGTGAAGTTTTTGACGCCCAATGAATATGACCTGGAGTATAGGGATGATGACATCAAATATCTGGCAGATTACATAGAGTACTTCTATGATACTTACACCCGGGACTGGGAAGGACAGAATTACTACAACACCTATGATATGAGTGTGGTGGGACCGGAGCTTGATAAGATGGAGAAAAAATTACAGGTGCTGCTTATCGCTTATTTGGGACTTACCGAGGAGGAGGCTGCCGGGATTGCAGATTTGACAACCGGGCAGAGAATTACACTTTTGGAGGAGGGACTTTTGAATGAAGAAGAGTAATATTTTTTCAAAAATTCTGACCATCGTGATGATTATGGAATGTCTTCTCATTGTCATTACAGTCGCAAAGTTCTGGGTGGAGCTTACTTATGATTATACATGGTATGAGAATGAAGATGCCTTACTGTATGAGATGGAAGATGAGCGTTACGGATGGCTACTTTGTAACTATTACACCAATTTGTATGGCGGTTATGAGGCATCCGGCAACATGGAGGAGTGCTACGGTGTAGCAAAATATTTTGAAGCTGCCCTTTGGTATAATGCTTATGAAGCAGTGGGGGATACGCAGCAAGTTTCTGTTTATGCAGAAAAGATGTCAGAGGCCTACGAAGAGATGGGAGATTACCAGTTTCTGGAGGAGAAAATCAAGGCAAAACTGAATATGCAATAAAAATCCGGCTGTCACGAAAAGTAGTGACAGCCGTTTGTATTCTTATAGAAGCTCTTTCAGTTTCTCAAGATTCTCTTTGGTAGTAGCCCAGCTGGTGGCAAAGCGTACCACGGTGTGGGAGTCATCGTATTTGCACCAGAAGCAGAAGCGCACATCCTTTGCCAGCCGTGCCATAGTGTGGTTATCCAGAATAATGAACTGCTGGTTGGTAGGGGAATCTAGGTAGAAGCGATAGCCTTTTTCTGCAAATATCTTCTTTAACAGCTCCGCCATTTCGATACCGTGCCTGCTGATTTTAAAGTATAAGTCGTCGGTAAAAAGCGTGTCAAACTGTATCCCCAGAAGACGTCCCTTGGCCAGAAGTGCCCCCTGCTGCTTTACTGTGGTTACAAAGTGTGGTGGTACCTTTCCTTTCGGGAATACCACGGCTTCACCACAAAGGGCACCCACCTTGGTACCGCCGATGTAAAACACATCGCACAAATCCGCCACATCCTTCAACGTCACATCCGTATCCTTACTCATAAGGCCATAGCCAAGTCTGGCACCATCCAGGAACAGGGGAATTTCAAACTTATCGCAGATGCGGCGAAGCTCAGTCAGTTCCGCTTTTGTATACAGGGTGCCGCTTTCGGTGGGATGGGAAATATACACCATGCCAGGGAATACGGCGTGATCCATGTTACCATCCCCATAGAAATCTGCAAGATAGGTTTCCAGCTCTGCGGGGCACATTTTTGCTTCATGGGAAGGGAGGGTCAGTACCTTGTGCCCGGAATGCTCAATGGCACCGGACTCATGTACTGCAATATGCCCTTCCTCCGTAGCTACTACACCCTGATAATTCTGCAGCATGGCAGCAATAACGGTGGCGTTGGTCTGGGTGCCACCCACCAGAAACTGAATATGTGCCTCCGGATGTCCGCAGGCTAAGCGAATCTTCTCCTTGGCACTGTCACAGAATGTATCGTTACCGTAGCCGGTTTCCTGTTCTAAATTAGTCTCTATAAGGCGCTGCAATATTTTCTCATGAGCGCCCTCCGAATAGTCGTTTTCAAATGAAAGCATAATAAGTCCTCCTGAAATGCTGTGCTAAGGATATCTTAGCACAGCACCCCACCCGGAGGCAAACAATAGCTAAAAAATAAGCACTTTATATAAAAAAGTAGCCCTTTCTTTACGGTGGAACTCTTGTTATAATCGTGTTAAATCAGTAAGTGCGGAAAGGGAAAGAGCATGGAGAAAATTTTTGATTTGGAAAAATATGCGGCAAAGTCCAGAGAGATGGTGGCAGAGGGCTGTGTACTTCTGCGCAATGAGGGAAATGTGCTTCCGCTGAAGGAAGGCGTGAAGGTGGCTCTGTTTGGGCGTAGCCAGTTTAATTACTATAAAAGCGGCACCGGCTCCGGTGGTCTGGTAAATACCACCTATGTGGTGGGGATTAACGATGCGCTGGAGGCCTGTGATTCTATTGAGGTGAATCAGAATGTAAAGGGAGTCTATGAAGAATGGCTGAAGAACCATCCCTTTGACGGCGGGCATGGCTGGGCCACAGAGCCATGGTTTCAGGAGGAGATGCCTCTGACCGAAGAACTGGTAGCCCAGGCAAAGGCAGAGTCCGATGTGGCCGTGATTATCATTGGCCGTACTGCGGGAGAGGACCAGGATAATAAGGCGGAGGCGGGAAGCTATCTGCTTACCGATTTGGAGAGAGAGATGCTTTCCAAGGTTTGCAGCAGCTTTGATAAGACCGTAGTGCTGTTAAATGTGGGAAATATCATCGATATGAAGTGGGTGGAGGAATACAATCCGTCCGCAGTCTTATATGTATGGCAGGGTGGTCAGGAAGGCGGCAACGGTGTACTGGATATCCTTACCGGCGCAGTAAATCCATCCGGTAAGCTGGCGGATACCATTGCAAGGGATATCTCCGATTATCCGTCCTATGGCTGTTATGGTGACGCAGACCGGAACTTCTACGAAGAAGATATCTATGTGGGTTACCGCTATTTTGAAACCTTTGCAAAGGACAAGGTATTATATCCCTTTGGTTTTGGTCTATCCTACACAGAGTTTTCCATCCAGATGGATGCCATGAACGTAGAAGATGATTATGTGACCATGAAGGTGAATGTGGAGAATGTGGGCACCGTGCCGGGCAAAGAGGTGGTACAGGTCTACGCAGAGGCTCCCCAGGGACTTCTGGGAAAGCCGGCCAGAGTGCTTTGCAGCTACGCTAAGACAATGCTCCTTAAGCCGGGTGAGTGCCAGCAGATTATCCTCTGCTTTGCCATGGAGCGTCTGGCTTCCTATGACGATAGCGGTATCACCGGATATAAGTCTGCTTACGTGTTAGAGCAGGGGGACTATGATATTTATGTGGGCAATGATGTCCGCAGAAGTGCCTATGTGGGCAGCATAGAGGTGGAGGAGCTGAAAGTTACCCAGCAGCTGGAGGAGGCCTTGGCACCGGTGCTTTCCTTTGAGAGAATAAAGCCCCGGATGGATGAGATGGGCAATTATGTGGTGACCAGAGAAATGGTACCTACCAGAACCCTGGATCCAAAGGAAAAACGTCTTAACAGACTTCCGGAGGAAATTCTATACACCGGAGATAAGGGATATAAATTAAAGGATGTGGCAGAGGAGAAAGTGACTATGGAGCAGTTTATTGCCCAGTTATCCGATGCGGATTTATGCCACATGACCCGTGGAGAGGGTATGAGCTCTCCCAAGGTAACACCGGGAACCTGCGCAGCTTACGGTGGCGTAACGGAGCGATTGAAGGAGTTTGGTATTCCCTGTGCCTGCTGCACCGATGGTCCCAGTGGTATCCGTATGGACTGCGGAACCCATGCCTTTTCCATGCCAAACGGTACTGCCATGGCATGTAGCTTTAATGATGATCTGGTGGAAGAGCTGTACCAGTGGGAGGGCTTAGAGCTTCGTAAGAACCGTATTGAGTCCCTGCTTGGCCCGGGTATGAACCTGCACCGTTATCCTTTAAATGGACGTAATTTTGAGTATTTCTCCGAGGACCCGGTACTGACCGGTAAGATGGCAGCGGCCCAGCTGAGAGGCATGCAGGAATACGGCGTCACCGGAACCATCAAGCATTTTGCAGGAAATAATCAAGAGTTTCGACGTAATAAGGCGGATAGTGTGATTTCTGAAAGAGCACTTCGTGAGATTTATTTAAAAGGCTTCGAAATCGCGGTAAAGGAAGGCGGCGCAGATTCCATCATGTCCACCTATGGACCGGTAAATGGTCTGTGGACAGCCAGCAGCTACGACCTTTTGACCACCATTCTTAGGGGCGAATGGGGCTTTACCGGTATTGTGATGACGGACTGGTGGGCTACTGGCAATGATGAGGGAGAGAAGGCCACTCATCAGAATACGGCAGCTATGCTTCGCAGTCAGAACGATATCTATATGGTAGTGGCGGATTCTTTGAATAATTCAGGGAACGATAACACCATGGAAGCCTTAAAAAAGGGCACACTTACCAGAGGAGAATTGCAGAGAACAGCCATAAATATCTGCAACTATCTGCTGACAACTCCGGCGTACCTGCGCTTTATCGGTGAGGAAACGGAGCTGGATAAGCAATTGGCAGAGTGCATTTCACCGGAGGAAGAAGCCGTATTTAACCGCACCGATGTGTATGTGGACAAGGAAGGAGAAATCCCGGTAAGTGCCATCAATCCGGAGAAGGGCGTATCCAGCTTTGTACAGTTGTGCCTGAAGGAAAGAGGTTATTATCGTCTGGAGATGATATGTAGGGTGGTGTCTGATAATGAGCTGGCCCAGGTACCGGTGTCAGTATTCAGAGACAGGGATTTATTAAAGACCATTACCTTAAGTGGTGAGGAGAGCACGTGGAAGACGGAGAGCATTAGCTTTGAATGTTCCTTTGCTTACAATTACACTATGAAATTCTTCTTTGGCCAGAGCGGCATGGAGATTCAGAGTATTAAGATTATACAGGAGAAATCCATTGAGCAGGAGCTTTTGGAGAGAGTAAAGAGGCAGGATGCGGAATAAAGTTAATATAAGTTTTTGTTAAGAAAAACCTTGAGATGAGCGGTAAAATGAACTGCTTGTCTCAAGGTTTTTTAATGATTTGGAACTAAAATGGTGACGGAGAAGGTATCAGCGGTATGTTCAATGTGGGTTTCTCCGCGAAGCTCCTTCACTGCCCTGCGGATACTGGTAATACCCATTCCATGAATTATTCTTGCGTCTTTTTTCGTAGTTATATATATTCCATCTTTAAAAACAATCTGCTCCTGATGATTATTGAAGCACGTTATCTCTAAAAAGGAATTGCATTCAGAGATAATTAGGTTAATATATCCTTTCTCACATTTGGCAGCAGCAGTAATGGCATTGTCCAAAAGGTTACTGAGGATGGTGACAATGTGGAAATCATCAATGTTTACATTGCGGAATGCACAGGTAAAGTTTAGAGTGACTCCCTTATTCTTGCAGGTCTCATTCTTGGCGTTCATCAGAGAAGAAATAACATCGGAAGGTGTGTCAATCAGCTTGGTGGGAGTCAGCTCCTGCTGAATGGAGCTTATGTAGCTTTGCAGCTTCTCTTGATTTCCCTTACGGGCATATTCACTGATAATAATCAGGTGATTTTTAAAATCATGGCGCAGGGTGGAAAGCACTTTTAGGTTCTTCTCTATCTGCTCCTGATAGTCCAGTTGGAGGGCATATTTCTCCGCCTCTACCTTAGCATGAGCACTTTCTTCCAGTACGGTGATTACTCTGCGGTAGATGGAGATACACAGGAGGGTGACGAGAAGTAACAGGGTGAAAAGCAGAGGTACCATATCCTCTTGCTTGATAATGGTACTGCCCAGTAACATACTACATACCACCAGTAGAGCCACGGTAATGCCGGTAGTGGTTAAAAAGTAACGCTTGTATATTTTCCCGGAAGGAAAAACGGATAGCTTCCTAGTGATGATATACATGCTGAGGATGATGTAAAGGAGGGCATTGCCGATGATGCCGGTATATTGGGCGTATATGTCATCACTTCGGAAAATAGGTAAATCCATAGTAAGTAAAGTATACAAAGCAGCAATGAGGAAAGAACCAAAGAAGTAATAAGCTTCATATTTTCCAAAGGCAACAAGTTTTTTTCCTAGCTTTTCAGTGGAGATAAGCATTATATATGAGAAATCCAGTAATAGCATGATTACGGATGAGTAGGTATCGATGGGGGACAATGCTAAAATTACCCAAAGGGAAAGAAAAGTAAGTTTTGTGGAATACTGCTTTTCCTTAGGCTTGCATACGTAGAAAGTATTAATAAATAAATCTATAGTGAAAAAAAGAAATAATGCAACTACAGCATAATAGATTTTAGACATAAATAAAAAGCTCCCTTTTTAGTAACTAAATATAAGGATACTATATCACAAGATGTGATTATATGTCAAATAGCACCGAAAACTTACCGAATGTCACATGAGTATTGTGTTTTTTCTAACTGTGAGATAAGCTGAATTTGCATTAAAGGAAAGGGAGATATAAGGGATGCATACAAAAGAATTAGAAAGCTTAGGGATGGAGACTTTGAAGTGCGAAGATCTTGTTGATATTGTGGGGGGCAATGTTAGTGAACTATTTGTGAGCTTTAGAAACTTCTTCGGAGAAATCTTCAATAAGCAGACCGAGACAGAAAAGAAGTAATCAATCCTTCATACTATGAGAAAGTTGGAAACACAATGAGATATTATTGCGTAAAGCAACATGACATAACCGATTGTGGTGCGGCCTGTCTGGCTACCATATCCAAGCAGAATGGATACAAAATCAGCATATCGAAAATCCGAGAAGTGGCAGGAACGGACAAGCAGGGAACGAATGCCTATGGTGTAATTCAGGCAGCAGAGCAGCTTGGCTTTTCTGCAAAGGGTGTTAGGGGGAACGAGGAAGCCTTCTTCTCGGAGTTCCCACTTCCCTGTATTGCCCATGTGGTGGTGAATGGCGCGCTGATGCACTATGTGGTGATTCATAAGATTACAAAAAAGCAGGTGATTATCGCAGACCCTGGAAAGGGCATTGTAAAGCTGACACCGGAGGAGTTTTTCGGAAAGGTGCATGAAGAGGGGAAACCGCCGAAATACCAGTGGACAGGTATCCTCATTCTTCTGGTGAAGAATGAGACCTTTCAAAAAGGGGATGAGACCCAGGGATTGTTTGAGCGGTTTATACATTTATTGCTTCCACAGAAGAAACTGCTGGCACATATTTTTGTAGCATCGCTGCTATATACTATTTTAGGAATTTTGGGAGCCTTCTATTACCAGGAACTGATGGATAGCGTATTGCCGGATGGATTGAGACAGACCCTGTTTACTCTATCGGTAGGCGTGATTGTTTTAAATATTTTCAGGGTGCTGCTATCCGCCTTTCGTTCCCATCTGCTGCTATATCTAAGTCAAAAGCTGGATATTGCACTGCTTTTGGGATATTACCGGCATGTACTGGCCCTGCCCATGAATTTCTTTGGTACGAGAAAGGTGGGGGAGATTATCTCCCGTTTTACGGATGCTTCCAAGGTGCGGGATGCCATTTCCGGAGCAACCCTTACCATCATGATTGATACCTTGATGGCGGTGGCCGGTGCAATCATTCTTTATATGCAGAATGCAACCATGTTTGGCATTGCACTTATCATTGTGGTGCTTTACGGAATCATTGTAATAACGTTTCATAAGAAGTACAAGAATCTGAATGAAAAGCAGATGGAGAACAATGCCCAGCTGACCTCTTACCTGGTGGAGTCCTTAAATGGTATTCAGACGGTAAAGGCATATAATGCAGAGCGCAAGGCAAACTTAGAGACAGAGCAGAAATTTGTAAAGTTGCTAAAAAGCGTATTCAACCTATGTCTGGTGGGGAATGTGCAGGCATCCTTAAAGGGAGCTATTGAATTAATCGGCGGTATCGTTATTCTATGGGTGGGCGGCGTGAATGTCATCGAAGGAAAGCTGACCATGGGACAGCTCATCACCTTTAACTCACTTTTGGTGTATTTCCTAGACCCTGTGAAGAATCTGATTAACTTACAGCCCCAGATGCAGACCGCGGTGGTAGCTGCAGAGCGTCTGGGAGAGATTTTGGATTTGGATGCAGAAAAAGGAGAAAATGAACAGAAGAAGATGAGACCGGAGTCCTTAAAGGGGGATATTGAATTTAAGGATGTGGATTTCCGCTATGGAACCAGAAGGCTGGTGCTGGAGAATATCAATTTACATATTAAGCAGGGCGAAAAAATCGCATTTGTAGGGGGAAGTGGTTCCGGTAAGACCACATTGTCCAAGCTGCTATTGCACCTTTATCAGCCGGAAAAGGGGGCTGTACTGATTAATCATAACAATATTGAAGATATCCAGCTGGAAAGTCTGCGTGACAGGATTGCATATATTCCTCAGGAGACCTTCCTTTTCAGCGGCAGTATTCTGGAAAATCTCACCCTGGGTATGGATTATGTAACTATGGATGAGGTGATAGAGGCGGCAAAAAAAGCCCAGGCTCACGATTTTATCAACGAACTGCCCCTCCGTTATGAGACCAGACTGGAGGAGAATGGTTCCAATCTATCCGGGGGACAGCGGCAGCGTCTGGCCATTGCCAGAGCGATGTTAAAGAAGCCGGATATATTGATTCTGGATGAAGCGACCAGTAATCTGGATGCCATCACGGAACGGGCATTGGATACGACCATTCATGAGTTTTGTCAGGATATGACCACTATTTTTATTGCCCATCGTCTCAGCACAATTAAGAACTGTGACAAAATCTATGTGATGGAGAAGGGCAGAATCCTTGAGAGTGGAAGTCATGAGGAGTTAAAGCAGCTGGGGGGAAAATATGCGGAGCTGGTAAGACAGCAATCGCTGTCAAATGAATAGGAGCGAAAAGAGGAACACAAGATGAAACCGATTATTGTGGATATGAGGGAAATGTCCGACAGTACGGAGGTGTATGAGGCGCGTCCAAATCCTGTACTGACAGGCTTTATATATTTGATTTTGGCTATGCTGGTGGCAGCGTTTGTCTGGATGGGCTTTTTCAAGATGGATGTAGTCGTGGATGCAGTAGGAACTGTTGCCGCGGCAGAGGAAGTAGCCACAATCACCAATCAGGTGCCCGGAATCATTACGGAACGTATGATTGAGGACGGACAGAAGGTGAATAAGGGGGATGTGCTGTACACGGTTTCCCATGAGGAGAAATCCATGCAGCTGGAGCTTTTGGAAACGCAGCTTGCAGATAGTGAGGACAGGGAAGCTATGCTGAAGGCATACGATGTATGGCTGCAAGGAGAGGAATTTTTACCGGAGACAGCCGGGAATCCCTATTATAGTGAGATTGCTGCGCGCAGGATGCTGGTAGAATTGCAGGGGGAGAATTCACAGCAGGCATACACCAAGGAAATGCTGGCCTATGAAACCAAGCTGGATGCCAACGATAGTCTGGAGGAGTATTACAGCACGGCTGTGAGCAAGTCAAAGCAGCTGGTGGAGGCAATAAAGAACCGAAGCAATCCCTTTGGTAGTGAGGAGACTTATTATTATTATTTCGTGGAAAATTACATTGCCCAGTACCAGAGTGTGGCGGTGCAGTATGATAGTAAAATAAAGCCATTGCAAAGGGAAAGTAAGAATGCAGGGGATATTATCAAGGAGCTGGAGGCAGAAAAACAGACCCTACAGGCACTTTTGGGGACGGGAAATCAACCGATAATGCCGGTAAGCAGTGGTGATAGCGATACCACTCTACAAGTAGAGCAGAAATTGCAAAATGTGGAGGCGCAGCTGGAGAATCAGAAGGCTGTGAAGGCTGCCGTGGATGGCAGCATTAGTGATTACTTTTTGCAGAAAAACAGTGCGCTGGTTTCTTTTGAGAAGGAAAGTATAGCATCCGTGGAAAACAATATCTTAGTGTATGAACAGAATCTGGCATCCTGCGAGGGAGTGGCCATGGAGTATGAAAGCGGCAAAAATACCCTGCTGGAGCAAGGCACAGAGCTGGCAATGAATAATCTGCTAACCCAGGAGCAATACAGTGTGGCAGAGGAGCTGGAGGCGTGCAGACAGACCCAGCTGCAGCTTAAGCAGCAGATTACCAGCTTGGAAAAGGACATCGAGGCCGCCACGGTACGGGCGACCATGAGTGGGACTGTCAATCTGGCATCGGATCTGGTAGAGGGGGACTATCTGAGCGGAGGGACTCCGGTTCTTACCATTATTCCCCAGACGGATGAGGGAACCTTCATCGTCAGGAGTTATGTAGAGAATGGGGATATTGCTAAGGTACATGAGGGGATGGAGGTGACTTACGAAATCAGTGCTTATCCATCCAGAGAGTATGGAACCATGGGGGGAGAGGTGACCTTTGTTTCCCCGGATTTAAAGGTAAATGACAGCGGTAGTGCCTATTATGTAGTGGAGACCAGTGTGAACGCAGGAGAGCTTTGCAACCGTATGGGAGAAAAGGCAAGTCTGAAGGTGGGCATGCTTTGTGAGACTAAGGTAGTGATTGAAAGTAAGACCGTGCTGGAGGTACTGCTGGAGAAGGTGCTGCATTTGTAAATACCAAATAGCACCGAAATATTACCAAATAGCACATGGATATTGTGAAGAGGTGCAATGCGGTGTATGATGAAAAAGTAGTGAAGTATTAAGAAGAGATATAACACAGTGCTATCTGTGAAACGATAGCAGAAAGCATTGTTTTATATAAAAATAGACTCCGAAAAATTCGCGAAAACCCTCGGAGTCTGACAACATAAGCACTTATGAAAAAGTACCTAGGGAGAGTATACAACTTTTTCAAGAGAGTGTAAAGAAAAATACGTTTTGAAAAAGGAGAAAAAGAAATGGAAAAGAAGTTTGGTGAAGGATTATGTGAGATGACGCAGGAAGAGCTGTTTGAGACAGCAGG
>JAFTXD010000080.1 GCA_017461775.1 Lachnospiraceae bacterium | reverse complement strand
TGCACCGCCAAAGGATGTGCAGGAGTTGTTAGGACACTCAGCAGTAAGTACCACAATGAATATTTACGCCCATGCTACAAGGGAAGCCAAGAGAAATTCAGTAAGACTTTTGGATAAAGTAGCAGGGAACGATTAAGACGAAAAAAACACTTTTTCCCTTATAATTTCCTCACAAGGGAAAAAATAAGGGAAAAGTGAAAAATACATAGATGGATATGGGCTAGGATGCCCGAAAATAAAGGAAAGTTGAGAGCAAAGGCAAGAAACTTTCAGGTTTGGTTAGATGCGGAGGACAGTTTAGAATTGTGGTGACATTTAGGCGGATTGCTATGTAATGAAAGTTTGCTTAAAATTATGGAGTGGAACTTGAATGATGTACATGGATAATAAGAAACATAAAATTGAAGTAAGGAGACCATACAAATGAGTGCATTTAACAATTTGCTGTCAGTTTTTTGGATAAAATGAAACACTTTATTGCGATTGACCATACCGGAAGAGAATGCGGATACCTATGCAACGGATATTATAAGAGTATTGCAGGAAAGCGGTTATTAGAAAAACTTAAAGGGGCTGTCGGGAAATAGACAGCCCCTTTGTTTTACACAATCACAATCTGTGTCGTAAATTCATTTTTAATCGGCTGTCCGGTCTTATCTGCCACAACACCATAGTAGATGCTGTTGATTTCGATATCGGTAATCAGCATGTTGTAGGCATCCTCGGAAAGAATACCGTGGGCATCGGCCAGCTTGGTAATCATGGGGATGGAAGTGGTCCGGTGCATCTGGCTAAGCAGGTCCTTAGAGTCCTTTTTAAATCCCAGAATACGTGCATAGGGAATCAAATCCAGGGAATCCTTATAGAAGGACATGTCCTTCTTCTTCATATTTAATAAAATATGAAGAAGAGAGCGGCATACTCTGGTGTAGGTGATTTCCTTAGTCTTTAGTAAATCACTGAACTCTGTAAAGGTGGTAAACTCCGGCAGCTTATTTTTGATGCGGTCGGAAAGGTCAGGAGACACATCCATGTATTCCTCGTAGCCCTTGTTGCGCTCGGATAAGAGCTTGTAACGGAGCTGGGAGGACAAATCATCCTTCCACATGGGAGGAATCTGGGAAAGCTTGTCCTTAAAGATGGCAAATGCAGGGGGCGGAATCTGTTCTTCCATAGCTTCGATGGGGCGTCCTTCACCCAAAGCTACCCGGATTGCGGTAGCAGAAGCGTGTGTGGTACCGGTGCTGAAACGATGCTCGTGGTACCCGCTTCCTTTACGGGCGGTGGTCACAGGAATAATTTCGCTTCCAATCTGAATTAAGGATTTAATATATTCAATTCCCAAAATGTTATTTGGTGAAGATAACACGTCCAAGGACTGGGTTAACTCCGGATATAAGTGGAGCAGGGCCTGACTTCTGGCGATGGGGTAGGATTTGCCCAGCTTTAGATTGTGACGGAGCATCTCCTGATATTCCGGGGGCTCGTTGGCCAGGATATCTGCAATTTTTGTAAGTATCTGTACATCGCCACATTCGCTTCCGAAGCAAAGGTGGGTAACGCAGCCCAACTTATGCAGCATATTTACGGCTCCCTTGGCGAAGTATTCTGCACTGCCGGTGGAGTAGTAGGAAGGCAATTCCAGAACCAAATCTGCACCACAGTTTAATACCATCTCTGCTCTGGCATACTTGTCCAGGATGGCTGGTGAACCTCTTTGAACAAAATTACCGCTCATGACAACGATGCAGTAATCTGCACCGGTTAAGCGCCTGGCTTCCGCGATATGATAGTTATGACCATTGTGAAAAGGGTTGTATTCCGCAATGATTCCACAGATTTTCATATTTTTTCCGTCCTTTCTGGTATTTGTGAAAATTTAGTTAACGAAATTTCGTTAAAAAGTATTGATGGACAATGTGAAAAAAATAACACGCATTGAAAGCGTTTACATTGTGATAAAATTAACGTTTTCTGAAAGCCAAAAAATAAAGTTTGTATTTGAAAATGTACAATTTAACGAATATTTCACCCTTGTTTCCACTCTTTACATTTAGTATAATATAATCAACTTGATTTGTTAAGCAAAAATTAACAGATATTTTAGTAAAAGTACTGAAAGGAGAATTGCTATGTCGTATATTGATTTAATTAAAGACAGAGCCAGATTAGACAAGAAGACTATTGTGTTACCGGAGTCCAACGATAAGAGAACTCTGATCGCAGCAGCAAAGATTGTGGAAGAGGGAATCGCAGATATCATCATGATTGGTGATGAAGAGAAAATTATGGATGGTGCCGGATGGTTGGAGGTTGACCTTTCAGGCGTTACCGTGATTAATCCGAAGAAGACCGAGAAGTTAGAGACTTATGCAAATGTATTATATGAAGCAAGAAAAGCAAAGGGTATGACCTTAGAGAAGGCAAGAGAGATTCTCTTAGAGGATCCTTTGACCTTTGGTATCGTTATGGTTAAAGCGAACGAAGCAGACGGTATGGTTGCCGGTGCGTGCCATTCCACTGCAGATACATTAAGACCTGCACTGCAGATTTTGAAGACTGCTCCGGGTGTGAAGCTGGTTTCTGCATTCTTCGTTATGGATACTGTATTTAAGGATCAGGGAGATAACGGAACCTTTATTTTCGCAGATTGTGGTCTGAACCAGGACCCTACCGCAGAAGAGCTGGCAGCTATCGCGGAATCCTCCGCAAGAAGCTTTAAGGCACTGGTTGGTCCTAAGCCATGTATCGCAATGCTCAGCCACTCTACCAAGGGAAGTGCAAAGCACGCGCTGGTTGATAAGGTGGTAGAGGCTACCAGAATCGCTAAGGAGGAGTACCCTCACCTTACCATTGATGGTGAGCTGCAGTTAGATGCTGCTTTGGTTCCCAGCGTAGCCAAGTCCAAGGCTCCCGGCAGTGCCGTTGGCGGAAAAGCAAACGTACTTATTTTCCCGAACCTGGATGCAGGTAATATCGGTTATAAATTAGTACAGCGTCTGGGCGGCGCAGAAGCTTACGGTCCTATGCTTCAGGGTATTGCAAAGCCGGTTAACGATTTATCCCGTGGATGCTCATGGGAGGATATCGTGGGTGTAGTTGCATTAACAGCTGTACAGGCACAGCTGGTGTAAGTAACGAGGAAAGTTTGGGTACACGTGCTTGCACAAGTGTGCACAAATTTGACGAGTGCCCATCCTGAGCGCAGGTGCTGGCACCGTAGCGAACGGTGGCTTTGTGCAGCGCACAAAGTTACACAACATAGTATAAGGAGAAAATCAGAATGAACATTTTAGTTATTAATTGCGGAAGCTCTTCATTAAAGTTCCAGTTAATCGATTCAGAATCAGAAAAGTGCATCGCAAAGGGTCTTTGCGAGCGTATCGGCATCGAAGGAAGCATGATTACCTATGCTCCGGAGGGTGGCGAGAAGGAGAAGACTACCACACCTATGCCGGATCATACCGAAGCAATCCGTCTGGTACTGAACGCACTGACCAATGAGAAGACCGGTGTTGTTAAGAGTCTGGATGAAATCGGTGCTGTAGGACATCGTATTGTTCACGGTGGTGAGAAGTTTACCTATTCTGCAATTATCAATGATGAAGTTATCGCAGCAATCAAGGAGTGCAACGATTTAGCACCTCTTCACAATCCTGCAAACTTAATCGGTATTGATGCTTGTAAGACTTTAATGCCTACCACTCCTATGGTGGCTGTATTTGATACCGCTTTCCATCAGACTATGCCGGAGGAAGCATACCTTTATGGTATTCCTTACGAGTACTATGAGAAATATAAAGTAAGAAGATATGGCTTCCACGGAACCAGCCATTCTTATGTATCCAAGAGAGCAGCAGAGGTTCTTGGTGAGGACTATGAGAATCTGAAGATTGTAGTTTGTCACTTAGGAAATGGTTCTTCCGTATCCGCAGTAAAGAACGGCAAGTGTGTGGACACTTCCATGGGTCTTACTCCGCTGGAGGGACTCATCATGGGAACCCGTTCCGGTGATATTGACCCTGCAATTATTGAGTTCCTTGCAAATAAGGAAGGCATGACCGCTCAGGAGGTTGTAAATGTATTAAATAAGAAGTCCGGTGTTCTTGGATTATCCGCAGGTCTTTCTTCTGACTTCAGAGATTTAGAGGATGGTCTTGCTAAGAACGATGAGAACGCTATCCGTGCCATGAAGACCTTCTGCTACCGTGTAGCTAAGTACATCGGTTCTTATGCAGCAGCAATGAACGGCATCGACGCTATCTGCTTTACCGCAGGTGTTGGCGAGAACGGACCTATCGTTCGTAACTTCGTATGTGACCGTCTTCAGTTCCTTGGAATCGAGCTTGACCAGGAATTAAATAACAAGCGTGGTCAGGATCTTGTAATCACCACTCCGGAATCTAAGACCAAGGTTTTGGTAATTCCTACCAATGAAGAATTGGCAATTGCAAGAGAGACCGCTGCGTTAGTGAAATAATACCAGATTTTGTATAAAAAACTTGTTGACAAACCATATTTTCATATGTATAATTAGTCAATGTGTGAAACGAAAGTGGATAAAATGTATCTGCTTCGCATAGGAGTCAACTATGTTAGTGAATTTATCTGATGTTTTTGCATTTGAAGGAAAACAAGTACATGTGGACGCTACATTAGAGAAGGACAGCTTTGAAAGCAGGCTGGGTGATTTTAAAATCACTTCCAAGACTCCCGTACATCTGATATTTACCAATGACGGTGTGGGTAAAGCTAGGATAGAGGGAAGCGTGGAGCTGGTCTTTGATACAGTGTGTGACAGGTGCTTGGAGGAAGTACCTACAATGTTAACCTTGGAGTTTGACAGAGAGGTTGCTTCGCCGGATACCACACCAGATAGTTCTAAGGATGGGGACGACGGTGAAGAGGACCTTGACTTTATGGAAGGTTATCAGATTAATGTAGAGACTTTTGTGTACAACGAAATTTTATTAAATTGGCCAATGAAGATTCTTTGCAGGGAAACCTGTAAGGGCATATGTAAAGTATGTGGTAAGAATCTGAACGAAGGAGAATGTGGATGCGATAGATTCGTTCCAGACCCTCGTATGGCAGCAATAAAAGATATCTTCAATGCGAATAAGGAGGTGTAACGATGTCTATTTGTCCTAAGAATAAATCTTCTAAGAGTAGAAGAGATAAGAGAAGAGCAAACTGGAAAATGAGCGCTCCTACTTTAGTAAAGTGCAGCAAGTGCGGCAAGCTTATGATGCCTCACAGAGTTTGTAAGGCTTGTGGTTCTTACAACAAGAAGCAGGTTGTAGCTGTTGATTAATTTGTAAGATTATTACGAACAAATGGGCTTTTTCCCAAAAGGGAGAAAGCCTTTTTTCGTGGGAAAATCTACGAAAGATTGTCTTGATTTTTGAGTATGTGTCTAGTATAGTTAAATAAGGTGCCCATGAGGGCATAAGGAGGACGAAAATGGTTAATGTTGCAGTAGATGCCATGGGCGGCGATAATGCACCGAAGGAGATTGTCAAGGGTGCCATCGAAGCCATTAATGAGAACAAGAATATTAAGGTATTCTTAGTCGGCAAAGAACCACTTATTTTAGAAGAACTTAAGAACTATACATACGAAAGAAGTCAGCTGGAGGTAGTTCACGCAGAGGAAGTTATCGAGATGGCGGAGCCACCGGTAATGGCGATTCGTAAGAAAAAGGATTCTTCCATCGTGAAAGGAATGAATATGGTAAAGGATGGCAGTTGTGATGCCATTGTATCCGCAGGAAGCTCCGGTGCTATTTTAGTCGGCGGTCAGCTGATTGTAGGACGTATTAAGGGCGTGGAAAGACCACCTTTTGCGCCACTGATTCCCACCTTGAACGGTGTCAGTCTTCTGGTGGATTGTGGTGCCAATGTGGACGCCAGAGCATCTCATCTGGTGCAGTTTGCCAAGATGGGCTCCATTTACATGGAAAACGTTGTGGGTATTAAGAATCCCAAGGTTGGAATAGTCAATATCGGAGCGGAGGAAGAGAAGGGAAATGCCTTGGTTAAGGAAACCTTCCCACTTTTAAAAAATTGTCCGGAGATTAACTTTATCGGTAGTGTGGAAGCCAGAGATATTCCCGCAGGCGTGGCAGATGTTATCGTCTGTGAGGCGTTTACCGGTAATGTTATCCTGAAGACCTACGAGGGTGTAGGAGCTGCCTTTATGAAGAAGATTAAAGAAGGTATGATGTCTTCCCTTCGCAGTAAAATTGGTGCTCTCCTTGTGAAGCCTGCGTTGAAGCAGACCTTAAAGAGCTTCGATACGGAGGAGTACGGCGGTGCGCCGATGCTGGGCTTAAATGGTCTTGTGGTAAAGACCCATGGCAACAGCAAGGCAGTTGAAGTTAAAAATTCTATCCTTCAATGTTTAACATTCAAGGAGCAGAATATAAATGAAAAAATAAGAGAGAAAATCACATTAGCGGATTAAGAAAGGAACTGTTATGGAATTTGAAAAGTTAAAAAAAGTAATCGCAGAAGTATTAAATGTGGATCCTGAGGAGATTACCATGGATACTACATTTATGGATGATTTAGGAGCAGACTCTCTTGATGTGTTCCAGATTATTATGGGTATCGAGGAGGAATTCGACATCGAGATTTCTGCGGAAAAGGCTGAGAAGATTACCACTGTAGAAGAAGCAGTTGAATTAATTAAGAACGCAACTAACTAGTACTTAAAGAGTATCCCGACTGTATCTACATTGAACAATTTGTTCAAAAGATGCAGTGGGGATATTTTTCTTAGATGCAGAAAGGAGACGCAGAATGAAAGCAAGTTATACGATGCAGGAGCTGGAGAGGCGTATCGGATACACCTTCAATGATATTGCATTGCTTCGGCAGGCCATGACCCACAGTTCTTATGCCAATGAGCAGAAGATTAATAAGTTTCAGAACTACGAGCGGCTGGAATTTTTAGGGGATGCGGTGTTAGAGCTGGTAACCAGTGAGTTTTTATTTAATGAGTACCCTTCTGTCCCGGAAGGACAGTTAACAAAGATGAGGGCTTCCATGGTATGTGAACCTTCTTTGGCTTTTTGCGCCAAAGATTTGGAGCTGGGTGAGTTTTTACTTCTTGGAAGAGGAGAAGAAAGCACCGGTGGCCGAACAAGGGATTCCATTACGTCAGATGCGATGGAAGCTGTTATCGGAGCAATTTTCTTAGATGGCGGAATGAAATATGCCAAGGATTTTATTTATCGTTTCATTTTATCAGATTTGGAAGATAAGCAGTTGTTCTATGACAGCAAGACAAATTTGCAGGAGTACATCCAAGGGAAACTGAAAAAGGATTTTCAGTACCGACTGACGGATGAGTATGGTCCGGAGCACAGCAAGACCTTCTGCGTGGAAGTGATTATTGACGGAGATGTAGTAGGCAGTGGCAGTGGCAGAACCAAGAAGTCTGCGGAACAGCAGGCAGCCTACGAAGCACTCCTAAAGCTTCGTAATAAGAAAAAAGCTTGAGAAAGAGGGAAACATGTACCTTAAAAGTATCGAAATACATGGATTTAAATCCTTTGCAAATAAAATTAATTTTCAGTTCCACAACGGTATTACCGGTATTGTGGGACCCAACGGAAGTGGAAAAAGTAATGTAGCGGATGCAGTGCGTTGGGTACTGGGGGAGCAGCGTATCAAGCAGCTTCGTGGTGCCAGCATGCAGGATGTTATTTTTTCCGGTACAGAGACACGTAAGCCCCTTTCCTACGCCTATGTAGCTATTACACTGGACAATTCCGATCATCAGCTGGCTATTGATTATGATGAAGTGACGGTAGCCCGTAGAATTTATCGTTCCGGAGAAAGCGAATACCTGATTAACGGCAGTGTATGCAGACTTCGTGACGTAAATGAGCTTTTCTATGATACCGGTATCGGTAAGGAAGGCTATTCCATTATCGGACAGGGGCAGATTGATAAGATTTTAAGTGGTAAACCGGAAGAGCGAAGAGAGCTTTTTGATGAAGCAGCAGGTATTGTAAAGTTTAAGTTAAGAAAGGCATCTGCCCAGAAAAAGCTGGAAAATGAAAAGCAGAATCTGGTGCGTGTAACAGATATTTTATCCGAGCTGGAAAAGCAGGTGGAGCCGTTAGAGAGACAGTCGGAAAAAGCAAAGATTTATCTTAAGAAAAAGGAAGACTTAAAGAATCTTGATGTAAATGTATTTCTTCTGGAGAATAAGCGTATCCGTGAACAGCTCCAGGCGGAGGATGAAAAGCTGGTGATTGCCAGTGCGGACTTGGCAGAAACCACGGAGAAATACGAGGGTATTAAGGAAGAATATGACCGTATTCAGAAGGAAATCGAGGCCCTGGATGAAGCCATAGAGCTGGCACGCAGCACTGTAACGGATACGGGGCTGCTACGTGGCAGATTAGAGGGTGAGATTAATGTCTTAAAGGAGCAGATTAATTCTGCGGCTTCCAATGAGGCACATCTGCGCAATCGTAAAGCCGCAGTAGAGGCAGAGATTGCGGATAAGAATAAGGACAAAACCGGTATTTTATCTGAGAAGGAAGACATTGATAAACAGGTTGCGGAAATCAGCACCGTACGGGATAAGGCCAGAGCTTCTTTAGAGGAAATCCAGAATAAGATAGCTGATTTGAACAATAAAATAGAAGCGGGTAATAAAACTCTTATTGATGAGCTTAACCAACGTGCTACGATTAAATCCAAGGTTGGTCGTTTTGACACCATGATGGAGCAGATAAATATTCGTAAGGCAGAGCTGAATTCCCGCATTCTGCGTGCTAAGTCCGACGAGGCAGAGCGTGCGGAAGGAATCCGGAAGTTGGAGGAGCAGTTCCAGAGTGTTTCAGATGAAATTATGCAGATGAACACTGACCAGAAGAAAATGGAACAGGAGCTGGTGACACTCCGTGAGAATCTTTCTAAGAAGGACAATGAGCTTCGGGAAAACCAGACCTTGTATCATCAGGAGAAATCCAGACTGGAAGCTCTTTTAAATATTGCGGAGCGCTATGACGGATACGGCGGCAGTGTTAAGAAGGTCATGGAGCAGAAGGAGTCCGTACCGGGAATTATCGGTGTAGTTGCCGATATTATCAAGGTGGATCGGAAGTATGAGACGGCTATAGAGACTGCATTGGGCGGCAATATTCAGAATATTGTTACCGATGATGAAGAGACTGCCAAGAAGATGATTCGCTTCTTAAAGGAGAATAAGGGCGGTAGAGCAACCTTCCTGCCCCTGACCAGCATACTTAAGCCACAGGAATTCAAAAATCCCGAGGCACTGAAGGAAAAGGGCGTCATCGGTATGGCGGACGAGCTGGTAAATACCGCACCGGAGCACAGGAACGTGGCGAAGGCCATGCTGGGCCGTATTATGGTAGTGGACAACGTAGATAATGCGGTGAAAATTGCCAAAAAGTTTGATTATGGTATCCGTATGGTAACCATTGAAGGTGAGCTTTTGGTTCCCGGTGGTGCCATCAGTGGTGGTGCTTTTAAGAATAACAGTAACCTTCTGGGAAGACGTCGTGAAATTGACGCTCTGGAAAAGAAGGTGCAGACGATTTCAGAGAAGATTGCAGAGATTAATCAGGAAATCGAAGAGATAAAGAGCGGCAGAAATAAGCTGCGTATGGACATTGAAAATATGAAACTGAAGGTGAATCAGAAGTCCATCGAGCAGAATACAGCCAGAATCAGCCTTACAGCTGCCAGAGAGCGTCTGGCGGAGGAGGAACAGGGCTACGATTCCATGAAGCAGGAGCAGAAGGATATCGAAAGCCAGATTGCTGAGCTGAAGGAGGGAAAGGACCGTATTCAGAGCGAGCTTAAGGAAAGCGAGGAGCTGGAGAAGAGGGTTCATGAGGAAATTCAGGTGTACCAAAAGAGTCTGGAGGAGAGTCATCTGGAAGAATCCAAAGCGTCCCAGAGTGTGACCGAGTGGGATTTGAAGGTGGAGAAGATGTTACAGATTCAGACCTTCCAGCAGAGCAATGTGGACCGAATCGAGGGTGAGACGGAGCGTTACGAGAGAGAGCTTGCAGAGATTGATGAGGCACTGCTTCAGAACGAAAAGGATGTGGAGAACAGACAGAACAATATTGTGGAAATCCAGAAGACCATAGAAGCATCCTTTGCAGCACAGACAGAGAATGAGCAGAAGCTGAAGGACAGTATCGTTAAGAAGGAAGAGCTTTCCGGTAAGCAGAGGAATTTCTTTACATCCCGTGAAGAACTGTCTAAGCAGATGAATGCACTGGATAAAGAAGTGTATCGTTTAAATGACCAGAAGAAGCGTCTGGAGGAATCCATCGAAAACCAGATTAATTACATGTGGGATGAATATGAGATTACCCTTACGGATGCAGCCAGTGTCCGGGATGAAAGCATGACCGACCTGCCGGCAATGAAAAAGGATATTGCTTCCTTGAAGGATCAGATTAAGAAGCTGGGTGATGTTAATGTAAATGCCATCGAGGACTTTAAGAATTTGATGGAGCGTTACACCTTTATGAAGACCCAGCACGATGATCTTGTGGAAGCGGAGAAGACCTTAGAGGGTATTATTGCAGAGCTTGATGCTGCCATGAGAAAGCAGTTTAATGAGAAATTTGCAGAGATATCCAGAGAGTTTGATAAGGTATTTAAGGAGCTTTTCGGTGGCGGAAAGGGAACCCTGGAGCTGATGGAGGATGAGGATGTGCTGGAAGCAGGCATCCGTATCATTGCACAGCCTCCGGGAAAGAAGCTGCAGAATATGATGCAGTTATCCGGTGGAGAAAAGGCACTGACGGCGATTTCCCTGTTATTTGCCATCCAGAATTTAAAACCATCTCCTTTCTGTCTTCTGGACGAGATTGAGGCGGCGCTGGATGAATCCAATGTAGGTCGTTATGCAAAGTATTTACATAAGCTGACCAAGCATACCCAGTTTATTGTAATTACCCACAGAAGAGGTACCATGGAAAGCGCGGACCGTCTGTATGGTATTACCATGCAGGAGAAGGGCATTTCTACGCTGGTAAGCGTAAATCTGGTTGACAAAGACCTGGACAACTAATTATAAGGAGAGCTTTAATTTTGAGCGAGGAAAGAAAAGGCTTTTTTGGCAGACTGAAAGAGGGTCTGACCAAGACAAGGGAAAATATTGTAAGGGGCATTGATAATGTTTTCAGCGGCTTTAGCAGTATTGATGAGGATTTTTACGAGGAACTGGAAGAAATCCTTATCATGGGCGATATCGGTGTGAATGCTACCAGTGCTATTGTAGAAAAGCTAAAGGAACAGGTGAAGCAGCAGCACATCAAGGAGCCATCCGCCTGCAAGGAGCTTCTCATTGAAAATATCAAGGAGCAGATGAGGGTGGATGAAACTGCCTATGATTTTGAACACAAGCAGTCCATCGTCATGGTGATAGGTGTCAATGGTGTAGGTAAAACCACCTCGGTGGGAAAGCTGGCCGGAAAGCTGAAGGATCATGGCCGTAAGGTCATCATTGCGGCAGCGGATACCTTCCGTGCAGCAGCGGGTGAGCAGCTGGCGGAGTGGGCAAGACGTGCGGATGTGCCTATGATTGGTGGCAATGAAGGTACGGACCCTGCCAGCGTGGTATTTGATGCGGTAAATGCAGCCAAGGCGCGAAATGCGGATGTACTTTTGATTGATACTGCCGGACGTCTGCACAACAAAAAGAATCTGATGGAAGAGCTTCGGAAGATGAATCGTATCATCGACCGGGAATTTCCCAATGCACACAGGGAGAATCTGATTGTACTGGATGGTACCACAGGGCAGAATGCACTGGTGCAGGCAAAGGAATTCGGCGAGGTGGCGAATCTTACAGGTATCATTCTTACCAAGATGGACGGTACTGCAAAGGGTGGTATTGCGGTGGCAATTCAGTCAGAGTTAAATGTTCCGGTGAAGTATATCGGCGTGGGAGAGACCATTGAAGATTTGCAGAAATTTGATTCCAAGGATTTTGTGGATGCACTCTTCAATGTAAAAGAAGACTAAAAAAGGGGATACAGTCATGTTAACATTAGAAAAATTTGAAGAAGCCTCTGAGGTAGTAAAAAGAGTTACCTTAGAGACCAAGCTTGTATATAGTGATTATTTTAGTAAGCAGACAGGAAACAAGGTGTATTTAAAGCCGGAAAACATGCAGTTTACCGGAGCCTATAAGGTACGTGGTGCATATTATACCATGAGCACCTTATCCGAGGAGGAGAGAGCCAAGGGTATCATCACTGCATCTGCGGGAAATCATGCCCAGGGTGTGGCATATGCAGCGAAATGCTACGGCTGCAAGGCGACCATCGTTATGCCCACCACAACCCCTCTTATGAAGGTAAATAGAACCAAGAGCTATGGTGCAGAGGTTGTACTTTGCGGTGATGTGTATGATGAAGCTTGTGCAAAGGCTTATGAGCTTGCTGCAGAGCATGGTTATACCTTTATTCATCCTTTTGATGATTTGCGAGTGGCTACCGGTCAGGGAACTATTGCCATGGAAATCTTCAAGGAGCTTCCGCTGGTAGATTACATTTTAGTTCCTATCGGCGGTGGCGGACTGGCTACCGGTGTATCCACTCTGGCTAAGATGCTGAATCCTAAGATTAAGGTAATCGGTGTGGAGCCTGCGGGAGCAAACTGTCTCCAGGAATCCATTAAAAACGGAAAGGTAACTACCCTTCCAAGGGTAAGTACCATCGCAGACGGTACCGCAGTAAAGACTCCCGGAGAGAAGGTATTCCCTTATCTTCAGGAGAATCTGGATGACATTATCACCATCGAGGATGATGAGCTGGTAGTAACCTTCCTTGATATGGTGGAGAATCATAAGATGGTAGTGGAGAACTCCGGTCTTTTGGCTGCTGCGGCACTTAAGCATCTGAATGTGAAGGATAAAAAGGTGGTTTCTATTTTAAGTGGCGGTAATATGGATATTATTACCATGTCCTCCGTGGTACAGCAGGGACTGATTTTCAGAGATCGTATCTTCACGGTATCCGTACTTCTGCCGGATAAACCGGGCGAGCTTTGCAAGGTATCCGGTATAATTGCGAAGCAAAGTGGTAATGTTATTAAACTGGAGCACAATCAGTTTGTATCAACCAACCGTAGTGTGGCTGTGGAGCTTCGTATTACCTTAGAAGCGTTTGGAACAGAGCATAAGCAGCAGATTATGAAGGCTCTGGAAGAGGAAGGCTATCAGCCGAAGCAGGTGCGCACAAATTTATAAGGGTGTTTTATGAACAAAGATAGAGTAATTCGGTTTGCTAAGAAATTTTTTCTCATTACCATGGGAGCCATACTTTATGCGGTGGCAATTGCCAGCTTTTTAGATCCTAACTCTCTGGCACCGGGAGGCGTCAGTGGTATTGCGGTGCTGTTAAGCCGGATAATTCCGGTGGAGACAGGTACCTGGATATTTATCCTGAATATTCCGATTATGCTTTTGGGCATCTGGAAGTTTGGTTTGAAATTCATTATTTCCACCATATATTGTATCGTTCTGGATTCTGCAGTGATTAATCTGCTGACGCCCTATGGTCCCATGACCCAGGACCCGCTGCTTGCAGCTCTTGCCGGTGCAGCGCTGATGGCTATTGGTATCGGTATGGTCTTTAAAGGGGGAGCAACTACCGGTGGAACGGATATTATCGTAAAGGTACTTCGGTTGAAATTTCCTCATATGCGAACCGGTAATCTGTTCCTGTTTATGGACGCAGTAGTGGTGATGGCATCTGCCTTTGTGTTTAAGAACATTGACAGGGCCATGTATGCCGGAATCGCTGTGATTGTTTGTGCTTTGGTACTGGATATTGTATTATACGGCAGGGACGAGGCGAAACTCATTTTTATCATCACGGATAAAAGCGATGAGATTACCCAGAGACTTCTTGTGGAGTTGGATCTTGGCGTGACTTATATGCAGGGAATGGGTGCGTATAGTGGTAAGGATAAAAGGGTTATTATGTGTGCATCCAAAAAGCCACAGGCTCCTAAGGTAGAAGCTGTGGTGAAGGAAGAGGACCCTCTGGCGTTCATGATTGTGTCCAGTGCCACGGAAATCTTTGGAGAAGGGTATAAAAACTTCTTTAGTGAACGTGTGTAGATATTGTAGAAAAAACTTTGCAGGTGTCAAGAAAAAATACTTGACACCTGTATTTGTTTCGTGTATTATAGCAAAGGTTGGTTAAGTGAGAAAGTCGAGGAGTAGGTATGGGAGAGGTTGAAAAGATATATAAACAGGTTCTTCTATATGACTTTTACGGAGAGCTTCTTACTAAGCACCAGCAGAGTGTGTACGAGGATGCTGTGTATAACGATATGTCCCTCAGCGAAATTGCAGAGGAGCAGGGTATCAGCAGACAGGGCGTGCATGATTTGATTAAGAGATGCGACAAGATTTTGCAGGGTTACGAGGATAAGCTTCATTTGGTACAGAAGTTTACAGAGGCCAAGGAAAAGCTTGTAAAGATTACGGAACTGACACAGGAGCTTTTGGAAAAGGAGCTTCCCGGAGAGGTGAAGGAATCCATAGAAAGCATCAAAGAGGTTTCCACAGATTTGTGGAAGGATTTTTAGCGGAGGCAGTATATGGCATTTGAAAGCTTGACAGATAAACTTCAAAACGTATTTAAAAACCTTCGCAGCAAGGGACGCCTTACCGAGGAAGATGTAAAGGCAGCTTTAAAAGAAGTTAAGATGGCTCTTTTAGAGGCTGATGTTAACTTCAAGGTTGTAAAGCAGTTTGTAAAATCTGTGGAAGAGCGGGCCATTGGTCAGGATGTGATGAATGGTTTAAATCCCGGTCAGATGGTTATTAAGATTGTGAACGAAGAAATGGTGAATCTCATGGGAAGCGAAACCACGGAGATTGCCATGCAGCCCGGTAAATCCATTACCATCGTAATGATGGCAGGTCTTCAGGGTGCCGGTAAAACCACCGCCACAGCCAAGATTGCCGGAAACTTAAAGAAAAAGGGTAAGAAATCCTTACTGGTAGCGCTGGATATTTACCGTCCCGCAGCTATCGAGCAGTTACAGATTAACGGTAAAAAAGTAGAGGTGGATGTTTTCTCCATGGGCACCGACCACAAGCCGGTGGAAATTGCCAAGGAAGCGCTGAAGCACGCGGAGAAAAACGGACACAACGTAGTCATCCTGGATACTGCAGGTCGTCTCCATGTGGATGAGGGCATGATGCAGGAGCTTCAGGAGGTAAAAGAGGCTGTAGGTGTTCATCAGACACTGCTTGTTGTGGATGCTATGACAGGTCAGGATGCCGTGAATGTGGCAAAGCAGTTTGATGAGCAGATAGGCATAGATGGTGTGGTTCTCACCAAGATGGACGGTGACACCCGTGGTGGTGCGGCCCTTTCCATTAAAGCAGTAACTGGTAAGCCGATTTTGTTTGTGGGTATGGGCGAGAAGCTTACGGATATGGAGCAGTTCTATCCGGACCGTATGGCAAGCAGAATCCTGGGCATGGGCGATGTTCTTTCCTTAATTGATAAGGCACAGGCCAGTATCGATATGGATGAGGAGAAGAGCCGTGACATGGCCGGCCGCATGAAGAAGGGTAAGTTCGATTTTGAGGACTATCTGGAGAGTATGAAGCAGATGCGGAATATGGGCGGCTTATCCAGTATTTTAGGAATGCTTCCCGGCATGGGTATCAAGGCAAGCGAGCTGGAAGGTATGATTGATGAAAAGCAGCTTGCACATATGGAAGCCATTGTGCTTTCCATGACCCCGGAGGAGAGAAGAAATCCCAAGCTGTTAAATCCCCGCAGAAAGCATCGTATTGCAAAGGGTGCCGGTGTGGATATTGCAGTAGTAAACCGCTTTATCAAGCAGTTCGAGCAGAGCCAGAAGATGATGAAGCAATTTGGCGGTGGCAAGAAACGTGGAGGCTTCGGCGGCTTCCCGGGCATGGGAAAAGGAAGATTTCCCTTTTAAGCAGTAGATATGGACTTTGGGACACCCCGGTTCTTATCATAGATTAATGAAACTTATTATTATATTTATTTTACGGAGGTAAACAAAAATGGCAGTTAAAATCAGATTAAGAAGAATGGGACAGAAGAAGGCACCTTTTTATAGAATTATTGTAGCTGATTCTCGTTCTCCTAGAGACGGAAGATTCATCGATGAAATCGGTACCTATGATCCTTCTACCGAGCCTAGCACTTTCAAGGTAGATGAAGAAGCAGCTAAGAAGTGGTTAGCAAACGGTGCTCAGCCTACTGAAGTTGTTAGCAAGCTTTTCAAGGTAGCTGGCATTATTAAATAAGTTGACTTTCCGCTGGAGGTGGATTATGAAGGAATTAGTTGAAGTTATCGCAAGAAATCTTGTTGATAATCCGGATGAAGTGGTCGTGACTGAAAAGTCTGAAGGCAAGAATGTTGTTATCGAACTTCATGTAGCACCATCCGATATGGGTAAAGTCATTGGAAAACAGGGTAGAATTGCTAAGGCAAT
>JAFTXD010000079.1 GCA_017461775.1 Lachnospiraceae bacterium | reverse complement strand
GTATAGTAACCATTTCCTGCTGCGGAGTTACCATTGATTGTTAAAATCTGACTTGCACTTGCCGCATTCAGCCAGTTGCTTGTCTCTTTTGTTCCAACAAGAGCAAATAACGTATCCTGATTCTGTGCTCCTGCATCAATACGTACATCTGTCTCTACAATTGCACCATCTTCGCTGATGCCAAGCTGGGTTCCGATTGCTCCTCTTCCACCATTTGCACCCTTCACACTGTAAATGTATGAAGATGTATTTGCGTTTGCAGTTGCTCCATCTGCTGCTAATACATCATTTCCTGCTGTAATAGCCGCAAAATCACTTACTCCATCCTCGAAATTCTCAGCGTAAATGCTCTGCTTAATAATTTCTACGGTTGGTGTCGGTGCAGGAGTTGCTGCAATAACAGTTTCTGTATAAATTGAAACATTATCAACACTTACTACACCATACAGCTTTCCTGCTGCAAGATAAATATACTCTAAAGAACTTACTTCATTAACAAATGGTAATGATCCTTCATATACTACACTTCCATCACTATTTCTGGTTAACTTAACATCTACAGTCTGTGCAGTAAAGTTAAGCTTTGCTACTAAATGTAACCAGCCAGTGGTATCTCTGGTAAGACCAAGACCTGACGCATCTCCGCCATTTACTTTTGCCTTCTCAGTGATATCTACGCCATTAATGGTAATTGCGGTATAGTAACCATTTCCTGCTGCGGAGTTACCATTGATTGTTAAAATCTGACTTGCACTTGCCGCATTCAGCCAGTTGCTTGTCTCTTTTGTTCCAACAAGAGCAAATAACGTATCCTGGTTCTGTGCTCCTGCATCAATACGTACATCTGTCTCTACAATTGCACCATCTTCGCTGATGCCAAGCTGGGTCCCGATTGCTCCTCTTCCACCATTTGCACCCTTCACACTGTAAATGTATGAAGATGTATTTGCGTTTGCAGTTGCTCCATCTGCTGCTAATACATCATTTCCTTCTGTAATAGCTGCAAAATCACTTACTCCATCCTCAAAATCTTCAGAATAAAGTGCATTCTTGATAACCTGAGGTGCTGCTGTCGCCTGAGTATCGTCTACCTTTTCGTAAACCGGTACTAACTTTGTTACAATGATTGCAGAAAGGACTGCTCTTGCATTTGATTCGCTACTTGCTGTAACTACAATCTGTCCATTTGCTGCAACTTCAACTTCTGTTGTCTTTAACATAGACTCCGGAGTTGTTCCACTTGTGCCTACAACGACTCCTAAATCGGTTCCGTTTACAGCAATCTTAGAATCTGCTGCACCTGCTAATGAACCAGCATATACATCTACTCTATACTTTCCTGCTTCCTTAACATCAATTGCAAACTCTAACTTTCCTGCTGTGTATGCAACATCCATACATGCTAATTCTAACGCTGTAGGATTTTCACTGTCAGTTGCTGCAACCCAAGTTCCCTTATTTCCAGCATCTTCTACACTTGTGGTAAATCCATATCCTACACTTGCATCATATGCTGCAGTACCAGGATTGGTATATCCTTCCGGTGTAGCTTTCTTGCTTCCAATATCAAACTGAGCTACAACCGCACCATCTTCCCAACCGATAATCTTCGGCTCTTCATCCTTAGCGGAAGAATCAACGCTACCATCAGCATTTACAGTCACCTTATCTAACTGCTCTACTAATACAGTATCCAGCAACTGGAATTCTCCATCACCTTCTGCACGATAGATTTCGTATGCAGTAATATCATGTCCGTATAAATCACCATCGTTTGCAGGCTTAAACTGGATTTCTGCAGAATCGCTGTAAATTGCACCCTCAGAAAGCTGTGCAGTTACAAGACCCTGAGATAACAGATAAGCAGTATTTGCAGGCTGGTTGTAACCAACGTTCTGCCATGCAACGCCTTCTCTGTAAGCTAAATCTTCTAATAAACAAGGTACAACATAATCTGTCTGAATGGTAGTTGAGTAAACTCTTACTACATTCTTATCAGCAGAAGTTCTGGTAATGATTTCCTCTCTCCAGTCACCGATTACATCTGCCACTAAACCAAGGTTACCCTTTGTTCCGTTGTTTGACCAGATTTCGGTAGACTTTAAGATAGGTACCTGCTTGTCTGCTTCATAATCCCACTTGTAAAGAACTACGCCAGTAGGAGCATAAGCTGCACTGTCGAAGGTATGATCCTGAATCTCGCTGAGTAAATCGCCATCCCAGAAGATGGAAGCGTTAGATGCAGGAGTCTGGTCAGCTAACTTAATTAAGTTCTCTAAGGTTGACCAGGTTGAGTAAACTTCACCATTGGTGGAATCCCATGCCGGCTCATCATTGCTTTCATAGGTAGGGCTTGCAATTGACCACCACTCTGCACCTTCTGCAGTAGGATCGATATCCGCAGCCACACCACGTCCGGTATCCTTACCGGTGTAGTAACCCATGATAATCTCACCAGTCTGTGCATCACGTACTTCTACATGATATTCTGCATTGTCATGCTCATGAACGGACATAACTTCCAGACCATCATTCCATGATACCCAGTCAGATACGTGCATAGCATCACCATGACCAAGTCCGGTAGAGTAAAGAACAGTACCATCATTGTCAATTACTAATGCACCTTCAATAATTTCATCCTTGCCATCACCATCCACATCGTTTACAGATAAGCCATGGTTACCCTGTGCTTCATACTGGCTTCCTGCCTGATTGGTATCGAATGCCCAGTATTCTACAATCTTATCACCGATTGCATCGCCATCGGTATCCTTTAAGTAGTATGCAGTTAAGCATGTTCTGGTGTAGTAACCTCTACAGAATACTGCGAAAGGAGTTTCACCATTTAAGTATGCGGTAGCAGAAAGGAATCTGTCTACACGGTTACCATATGCATCACCCCATGCGCTTACAGAACCACGAACAGGGGTATATGTTACTTCATCAAACTTAGAACCATCATCGCAATTGAACATTACGAAATACTCAGGACCGTCTAATACATAACCGGATGCATTTCTGTAATCATTCTTCTCGCTGATAGTATTTACAGGAAGTTCGCTGCTATCGCAAGCACCAACGTAAGACTTCACGGTAAGAGTCTTGTCTGTACCATCTTCACTTACATACATGGTGGTACCGTCAGCTGCCTTCACTGCGATTTCTGCCTTGCCGTCACAGTCATAATCCCATACCTGGAACTGGGTATAGTGAGCACCGGAACGGATATTCACGCCCATATCCAGACGCCAGATAAGAGCTGCAGCGCCGGTAGCGAAATCTACTTCATAAGCATCAATATAGGTCTTTCCTGTATAACCTGCACCGGAGTTATCCTTTGCATTACCAGGATACCATTTTACAAATAATTCTAAGTTACCATCACCATCGATATCACCTACGGACATATCGTTTGCGTGGAACTCGGTAGTGGTTCCATCCGGCATAGTTTCATCTGCAGGACAGAATAAGTTGAATTCTAAGTACTTGTTCGCCCAAACCTTTGTATCCTTAGCGGTGAGCTTTAATGCTGCATCATTGCTTCCTACAACCTTGTAGGTGCTGCTTGCAGTACCTGCTTCATCCACTAAATTGGTCACTGCGATATTGCTTGCAATTGCAGTACCATCACGATATACGGTAAAGGTAGTTGCAAGTTCATTCTTAGCGTTCATATCTGCTTCGAATGCTCTCCAGCTTAAGTATACACCCTTGGTGTACTCGTTGCCGTTTGCATCAGTTGCAGAAACATTTACTTCACCGCCGTCATTGCCAGCAAGGTTAATTGCTACCACTGCTCTGTCGGTGTAGGTTTCCAGACCGCCCGCTACCAGTTTACCGGTAATCGGAGTCTTACATGCTGCAGAAAGTTCACTTAAACCACCTGCATTTAAAGCTGCTACTTTGTAGTAGTAATTGATGTTGGTTGCAACACCATCTTTATCAGTATAGGTAGTCTCGGTGGTCTCGCCAATCTTTGTAAATTCAACGAAGCCCTTCTCACCTTCTGCTTTCTCTGAACGATATACGATGTACTTAATTACATCATAGGTATTACCATCGGTACCGGCAGAAACTACTGCTGCATCCCACTTAATGGTGATCTCTCTTGCAAGCTCGGTTGCACTTGCTGCAGGACTTACACATACTACATTCTGTGGAGCCTTAGCAACTGCTGCATCCTTTAAGATACCTTCTACGGTAATGGTATTACTTGGTGCAGACTCAGTACCATCTGCGGTTACGCAGGTAAGATAGTACTCATAGGTTTCACCAAGGTCGATAATCATTGCTCTGCAAGCAAGATCATCTGCTTTGTACTCTTCTACTGTAAAGCTCTTGATTACAGAGAACTCTGCATCAGAAGTACTCTTACGATATACATTGTAGCTTACTGCCTCATCAACACCGTTAAAGCCGATGAGGAAGGACATCTTATTGCCATCCACACTGTGCTCGCTGTCTGCAAGAGCACTTGGTGCCTTTAAGATTTCGGTAATGGTCATACCATTGATGTACTGGTTTGTACCACCTACAACGATATTTAACTGACCATCCATAACACGTACCGTGTTAGTAGTGCTTCCTAATGCCTGCTTGGTAGAAATAGAACCAAGAGCTGCACCTTCTGCAGTGTAGGAAGGCTTAATGGTACTGGTACCAGGTAATAAGTCACATGCATAAACAGTTACTTCGTAGTCACCATTTGGAAGGTCTACTGCGAATTCACCTGCGCCAAGACAGAAATCGTCTGCCATAGCTGAAGAATCAGCATTACCATTATCACCTCTGTTACGTCCATTATTAGGAGCAGTAATCCAGCCATAACCCTTAGTTGCATCGTACATCTGATCCTGATTTACACCAGTCCATCCCTCCATGGTTGCGGAGTTCTGGTAGTTAAAATCAAACTTCTGTCCAGCAGACTTTGTAGTTACTACAATCTTCTCAGAGAATTCGCCTAAGCCCTTCTCGTTGAAGCCGCGAACTGCATACACATAAGTTACGCCGGATTCACAATTGCCATCTGCATACTTCGTAGTTGCAGATACAGAATACTTTGTGCTGTTGTCATCAAATACTACAGCAGCAGCTGCTTCTTCATCAGCTACAGCTTCACGATAAATGTAGTATAACTCTGCGCCTTCTGCTGCACTCCAGGTCATATTTACACTGGATGCACCAACCGCACCACTTGCAAGGCCATCCACCTTAGCAGGAGCAGTCTCAGGAAGCTGCATAACTACCTTAGATGCTAAACTTGAGAGAAGTGAATTCTCCTGAATGCCCTGTGCTACACACTGTGCAAACTTGTATGCACCATAGTACTGTAAATGGGTAGAGTCAGTAGCACCACCTGCATATGCACCGTCCGGATAATCGCCGGCTGCCACATGAAGGAATAAGGACTTTGCACCCTCGATACCGAAGTTGTTACATACAGCTACGGAACGAGCAGTTAAATCAATAAGAGGAATGTTCTGCTCTGCAGCCATCGCTCTCATAACATCACCATAAGCTTCAAAGTTACCAACGAAGGTATTTAAGCTGCCGTCTTCATTGGTGATGTAGCTGTAACGTGCTACCGGAGTAACAAGTACAGGAGTAGCACCTCTCTGGAGAGCACCATCTACATAGTACTGAATCCACTGTTCGAAATCTGCTGCAGCAACATAACGGTTAGGTCTTGCTGCTGTCGCGTCATTATGTCCCCACTGAACGAATAAATAATCGCCAGGCTTAATATCTTCTAATAAGTCATCCAACTTGCCTTCTGCAATGAAGGAGTAAGAAGAACGACCACCAATTGCACGGTTTTCTACGATAGCATTCTCTGCCTCGTAAACCTCACACTGGCTGTATAAAGCATTGTCTGCTTCACTCTGCTCTACAGTGCCACCGAAGAATAATGCTAAGGTCTCGCCCCATCCGGTCTGTGGATAGTAGCCCTTATCATAAGTCTGAACGGTTGAGTCAGATGCCAGATAAATAGTAGGCTTTACACCCTGCTCACCAGTTGCTTTTCTGGTGATGGATACATTCTTAACATATACTGTCTGAGTTGCTGCTGCGCTCTCAGAAGTAGCTGCGCTTGCTGCAAGGAACTTTAAGTCTAAGGTTCCATCAACTAATACAGCCAAAAACTTTGCAGTTGCTTCGCTTCCTGCTGCTACGCTGATGCCGGATGCCTTTGTAATATCCTCAGCCTCTACATAAGCTTCGTATGCAGCACTGGTAGGGTTCACAAAGGTAACCTCAACCTCGTAATCTGCCGGAGCAAGCTCCATAGCAAAGCTGGAGGTGTTTTCATATGTGTAAACACCATAGCCGGTACTTTCGGTTTCTGTCCATACCTTACTTGAAATTGCCAGACTTCCATCTGCCGCCTTTACAAAGTCAGCACCCGCTGCTGCAGTCTTAACTCTTGGAACGTACACACCGTTTACCCAGCCTGCCGCCGCATCGTTATAGGTCTCATTATTGAAACCGATACCGTCAGCAAACACACTGCTTGCAGTCACATCGCTGCCGAACGCAAAGCTCTTAATCAGCACATCACTGGTGAAATCTGCCCATGTCTCATCTGTGCTCAAAAGCATAGATGCATACGCATCCCCTGCGGATACAACGTCATACACTGCATCTCCACTGGAAACTGCGTCACCGGATGATACTGTTTCTGCATTCACAGAGAAAGTACTTCCCAAAAGCATAGATGCACTAAGGGTGAGTGCCATAGCTCTTGAAAGACGTGTTCTTGTTTTTCCTTTCATCTTTTACCTCCCTACATGCCTAATTATAAAAAAATAATTAAACTATTATCATTTTGATTGTACTAGTAATTATGTACAGCTTCTAATCATTTTTACAAAAATATTACGCATTTTCGACCATTTATTTATGTAAGCTCTTACATTTTCCGTCATCTCCCCTAATTTCCCACCTATCTACCAACTGTTTTCTTGGTATTTTTCAACAAAAACCACCCTGCAAAAATGGTCATTTGTTACATTTCTATTACGAAAGTACTAGGTAACAAAAAAGAACTGTTCGAAATTCGTCATTCAAACAGTTCTCTTCTTATTATAAGTATTAATAGTGTCCGATACGCATACGCTCCAGGAACTCTTCCTCCGGCAAGGCCTTATCAAAGAAATGCCCCTGAATCATATCACAGCCTGCCTCTGCAAGATATTCATACTGCTGCTCCGTCTCCACGCCCTCTGCTATAATCTTGATTCCAAGCTCCTTGGCCAGACGTGCAATATTCTCAAACATGATGATATCCTTCTTACGCTCCTCCTCTTCAAAAGGAACAAAAGACTTATCAATCTTTAACAAATCAACATTGGTCATCTTGAGCATATTCAGTGAAGAATAGCCGGTACCGAAATCATCGATGGAGGTGCTGATATTAGCAGCCCTCAATTCATCAATCAGCTTGGACATAACAATATAATCCCTGAAGTCTTCGCTCTCCGTCAGCTCTATCTCAATAAATTCGTGTGGCACCTGATGTCTGTCGATGGTCTCGATGATTTCCTTTACCAGATTGGGATTTTCCACATGCTTTCTTGAGAAATTCACGGAAATCTTTACGTAAGGAAGGCCTTCCTGTTTACATCTGCCAAGAAGTGCACACACACCGTCCAGCACATAGAAGTCCAGCTTACAGATGCTTCCCTCCTTCTCCAGAATGGGCACAAACTCCACAGGCGGCAGAAGTTTCTCTCCCGCCTTCCAGCGTATCAACGCTTCCGCACCACAAATTTTCTTATCCAGAGTGGTTACCTTGGGCTGATAATATACCAGAAACTCCTTCTTCTGGATTGCTTTATGGAATCTGGCAATAATCTCCTTCTGCTGCATCACCGCCCGATAAATCTCATCGTTGAAATACACTACTCCAGTGCTCTCGCTCTGCCTTGCCACTTGATAAGCTATGCTACAACGCATCATCACCTCATCGGGCTTTTTCAGTCCTATAAGCGCACTGGCACCTACCGTGGCACTAAAGCTGAATTTCTTAATATCCTCTTCATTCTGATAAGTAATATCTACATTATTAATAAAACGAATAAACTTTTCCGCATTCTCCTGACGCACCAATGCCACGAAATTATCCCCGCCCAGCCGGGCAGCCATCTCATCCGCTCCCAGTACTCTGGTCAGCATGTGGGCATAAATCTTCATCACCTCATCGGCCTGCATATGTGGCAGCACCTTATTCACGTATTTAAAATTGTGAATATTGAGATAAACCGCATGATACTCTTCCAGCTTCCCCTGTTCAAAAAGCTGACCTGCGAAAGCCATAAAGCCCGCCAGATTAGGTACCCCCATGGCAAGATCTGTCTGCATGGCACGGGTCAACAGATTCCCCATCATCATCTGACTGAAGACTGCGAAAACCTGCCTTCCGATAATGCGAATCTCTCGAAACTCCTCCGGACTCCAGGTGTAGCCTGCATTTGCAAAAAAATTAATAATAACAGTACCACCATCCCCTGTCCGGTAGCTAAGAGCAATCGGTTCATAACGCTTCTCCCTGTTTCCTTCATACAGGGTATACGTAAAATTGTCAATCTGGGCCCGAAGCTGGCTCTGGGGCACGGACATATTCACTGTCACTCTGCCAATCTGCATCTCCGAAGCCACACAACTCAGTGCATCCCGGACACACACCACCAGCTCTTCTCTGGAACGCACGGGTTTGTGCAGAATCTCCAGAAAATCCTCCATATTATCGCTACTAAACAGCTTGCCCATCTTATCCTCCGTTCTTCTCCCCGACTACACTCTCATGTAATCGCTTACATTATAGCACAAGGCTTTAGCGAAGTAAAGCGTGATAACAAAAATGTAAGAAGTGAAAAAAGGACTAGACCCTAATGTATATCATTCCCGTCTTCCGGTCATACTAGTACTGATATCAACAACTTTCTTATGAAATGGAGGTAACATCATGGGCAAAAAGTTTGTAGATTGTGCCGCGCTTACCATCGGTATCATCGGTGCAATTAACTGGGGACTTATCGGTCTCTTCCAATTTGACCTTGTTGCATTTATATTTGGCGAGATGTCCTGGCTTTCCAGAATTATCTATTCTTTGGTGGGCTTAAGCGGACTTTATCTTCTCACCTTTTATATGGGCATCTGCAATTCCGAGGAATAATTTAACAGAAATACAATGCGTCATACACAGGTTGTTTTCCTTTGTATGACGCATTTACTATTATCTTCTAAAATAAACTTATCTGCCCTTCCTTCAAGGTTTTCACCTTGCGCACTGTGACAACATCCCCCTCTGTCACCGCGCCACAAAGAAGCGGCGAATTCACATCGTACTTCTTACAATTTTCTGCCACACTCTCCGGGCTGTGATTTGCGTAGCAATATTTGCAGCCATTTTTGCAGGTGTTATAGGTGCCAACCTCCACGCTCTCTACACATCCGCATTCCGGGCGCTGCCCCTTATCCTTGGAAACCTTCAGCTTACAGCCGATAAGCTCCTCAATCAGTTCTCTGTCAATGCAGCTGCCGTGCTCCGCTCCGCAGTCCTGCAAATCCAAGGCTTCTGCGCAGCTGACAAGCTTCATACCGTTTTCTGTAGCAATATCATGTAGCTTTCTTACAAATTCCCGCAGCTCCTTATCCGACAGATTATAAGCCTTCAAGGATTCCAAGCTCTTTCTATTTTTAGCGTACTCATCCACAAAGCTGATAACACATTTTTCCGTGTAGCCTTTCAGAGCCGCCGCAATTTGCCCAAAAGCTTTTAAATGATACTCCGGGGAATACGTCCCATTAAACAAAATGGGGTCGTATCGCCAGATAACCCTCCTTGCTCCGATTTCCCTGGATAATCTTTGAAAAATAGGAAGCATTTCCTCCTTTTTGTGAGGCACATTACATTCTATATCCTTCCCATATCCCGTCAGCGTAAACTGGAAATAATATTGATATGCTGAAAGCTCCCCCAGCCTCTCCAGCATCGGATAAGGATTCTTCGTCCAGAATACAATACAATCCACCACCTCCGGCGACAAGTCAATCCTGCTCACCTGATGAGGATTCATGGGATTTCTCACGTACAGAAAACCTTCCTTTATGCGATTATAAAACCATTCCGAATAATAGCTCGGCACATCCGTCCTGCGGCTTACGCTTAGTATCATTGCTGATGATATCCTTTCCCTTTTTGGTGCTTTTATTATAACAAATGGTTCCTTTCCCGCAAAGAATTTGCTGTTTTTTAGTGTCCACATACGTGCACAAGCCTCGGAATACCACTCCGGAGGGTACTGGCAGAACACTCTTCTCCTGATACCCCGCGGGTGGCCGTTTTTTAATTAATTACACGCGTTATTTATTGTATTTGGGGTACCTACAGATTGTGTCTTCTTTGAGACCCCGTTTTTCCAGAAATGCGGGGGACCAGATGTTTTCACATCCGCCTGTACCCTTTCGGAATGGTTTTGTACTTAAAAACATGTGATTTTTTCACATTACAGGGTATTGCGAGATACTATTTCTGTCCATACCCTGATAACGTCTAGGAAATATTATCTACACCTATCGTCATATCATACCAATCTCACTACGTTTTTCAATCTTTCATCACTTCAACTTGTTTCCACTATATTTTGTGATATAATACTAATGTAGCAGCAATGCTACCGGCAATCGTGATACAGGGTGGTTGACCTTCATTCTTACGGAATGGAAGTGATGCTTATGAACAATAATTTCGATTTTGAAGACTTAATGTCTTTCGGAATGTTCCTCTTGGCACTACTGACATTCATTTATTTGATATGTCACTAACATAACAAAAACCTTCCCTGTACTTTGACCGGTGCGGGAAGGCTCTTGCTTTATCCATATTGGTCAACCACTCTGTGGCGATTGCCTTTTGTTAATTATATTATAGCATCAATTGAGGGCTTTACAAGTTATTTTTTCAATATAATGTAGTAATCACCTGCAAATCTCCCTTTCAAAAACATGATATACCTCTTCCAAACAGGCCCCCTTCACCTTACGGAGAATTATCTCTTTTTTATCTGAGCTTATATGCTCCTTCACCTTGTTATATGCCGCAATAGCCCCCTCGGCGTCTCCGGCTTTCAAATAAGTCCGTGCCATAAAAAAGCACCAATCACCATAGAATGTCTCCATATCTTTTCTTAGTGTCTCTCGTGCATACAGTGCGTTCATTACACCTAAACTCCAGTCCCCGAATGAAACCGCAGACTCTTTATCAGCAAAGTACGCATATGACTCAAAATCATAGAATATTTTAGAGCGGATTGCCTTCGTATAATGCTCAAACTCTTTTTCAATTATCTCTTTGGTTTTTTCCATACCTTTTTCAAAACCGCCTTCAAAAAGTATAAGTTTTGAGAAAATATTTTCCTGCAACCTGTTAGACTTAACCGATGGAAGCGCTTCGATATGTTCCCGCGCTTTGTCGTAATCCTTTTCATGAATATAAACCCATGCCAACGCCCAGTGTACCCGGTCTATCAAATCCCTGTTTTTTGCGTGCTTCATAACAATGCTTGCCTTCTTTATACCGTCTGTTCTAAGTTTCTCCCACTTGTCACCGGAATCCTTTAGAAAATTGTTAAAATCAACATACATACTAATTCCTGCAATCTTTTCCAGATAAAGTACAAACAACTCATAGCATGTAGGGTTGTCCTCAATTTCCCCCTTTAAATAATCACAAATTACAACCATACTTTCCGGTTTGTTATTTTCATCGTATAAAGCATCTATCTGTTCCTTTACCTTATCAACAGCAAGTTTATCATACTCTATGTCTTCCATTCCAAATAATGTGTCCGTTGTCACTCCCAGATTCTGTGCAATGGGCACGATTAATGAAATGTCCGGCATTCCCACGCCAGCTTCCCAACGACTTACAGCCTGCGCCGTAACACCAAGTTGTAAAGCCAATTCCTCCTGGGTAAAACCTTTGATTTTTCTATATTTTCTGATATTTTCACTGATATAATTTTTCATATTTTTTCAACCTTTCATAGTTTTCATCGACGTCGTATCTTAATTATATCAATCCTTATCAAAAAGTATAGCAACTCATTATTGCAAAAATAACAATGCACGCTTGGATTTTACAAGCGTGCATTGAATTATTAAACCATACCGCGCAGATTGTCCGCTACTTCCATTGGGGACGCTCCTCTTTCGTAATGTTCCCTTGGCACTTCCGACATTCACTTATTTGACATCTCACTAACATAACAAAAACCTTCCCTGTACTTTGGCCGGTGCAGGGTACTGGTAAAATAACTTTCTTCAGTACCCCGCAAGGGCTGTTTTTTCATTAATTACACGTGTTATCTATTTTGTTTTGGGTACTAGCAGACTGTTACACTCTCAATACCCTGCTTTTTCAAAAATGCGGGGTATTGGGTATACTCCAACTCACCTATACCCCTCTGCTCTCGTTTTTGAAACTAGAAACAACGTTTTTTCAGGCTGCGCAGGGTATGCGAAAATACTTCTCCTCCCTGTACCCCCAATGACTATTCCCGCCTCAATAATCAAAAAAAGAGACTCTTAGGTAGTCTTCCTATCCAAAAGTCTCTCTAAATATCTGTATTTACTCAATTTCCATACAACTATACAGTCATTTAACTACTCTTCCAGCTTATACCCCATCCCCCAAACGGTCCGAATAATATTCCCCTTCTCTCCCATCTTACTGCGGAGCTTCTTCACGTGGGTATCAATGGTTCTGGCATCGCCGAAGTAATCATAGTTCCACACACTATTCAGAATCTTCTCTCTGGACAGTGCGATGCCCTTATTCTCAATAAAATAGGTAAGCAGCTCAAATTCCTTAAAGCTTAAATCCACCGGCTGGCCGTCGATAGTAACCTGATGAGCCACTTTGTCAATAACAATACCGGCATATTCCAAAGTATCCTCGCTGCTCCCCTGTCCGGTACGGCGCAGAATCGCTTCAATTCGAGCCACCAGAATCTTAGGACTGAAGGGCTTGGCGATATATTCGTCCACGCCCAGCTTAAAGCCGGTCAGTTCGTCCTGCTCATCGCTTCTGGCGGTCAGCATGATGATGGGGACCTGGGAATAGGCACGAATTTCCTTACACACCTGCCAGCCGTCCATCTTGGGCATCATAACATCCAGCACAATCAGTGCAATATCCTTTTCCTTGAAAAAGGTATCCACCGCTTGCTCTCCGTCTCCTGCCTCCAACACATCATAGCCGCTCTTAGTCAGGAAGTCCTTTACCAGCTTACGCATTCTGCTTTCATCATCTACAACCAATACTTTCAATCGTTCCATATGCACAACCTATCTTTCGTCTTAGTATGCTTATTATAAAACACATCTATGTAGATTTTGTGAAAACTACTCACCAATTTTCAGTTCCAGTTCTTTTTCCCGGATTACCTGCTCACGTTCTGAAAGCTGCTGCTCCCAGGTTGCGTAGCGGTTTTCCAAGGCGGTCTCATAGTTCAGAATATTGGGATTGTCACTGTTCAGCGCCACGTAGAACATAAAGGCCACCGCCATGGCAAGAAGTACATTCAGCGCGATAGAGACAATGATGCCGAATTTGCGTCTGGCAATTTCCTGCTTAGTATCCGGTCTGCGAATATTCTTCACTGTCTTTACCGGAATGGGTGTAATCTCCTTGCCCAGCTTGTCCTTATGATTATTCAGATAATTCTGCAGGTGCTTTAAATAAATCACGCCCACCGGGGTACGGAATATCTGGTCCGCAATGGCCTTCTCATAAATGGAGTAAACCTGTCCAAGCTCTGCATAGTTCAGCTTGGACTCAATGTAATCCACCTGTTTTTTTTCCTTCGTGGCAATTTTAGCCTCTGTCTGGTTGGGAAAGGAGAAGCCCTCCGCTTCAAATCCCTGCATATTCTGTGTATCCATAATCCCCTATTACATTCCTAAGAAATTTCTTACTACGGACTGCATCTCGTTTACTTCACACACATTGTCATGAACTACCGGTGCAGTGCGGATTTCCTCGATTGCGTTTGGTACGGTTACATTGGCAATCTTAGAGAGCTCGTCTACCAACTCAAAGTCTCCCTTTGCGCTCTCGCTCTGAAGAAGAGCTTCCATTACGCTTCTGGTGAACTTAAATGGGCTTGCGGTAGATGCAATAACGGTCTTCGCATTATCACCAGTTTCTTTCACATATTTATCATATACGGTAGCTGCTACTGCAGTATGGGTATCGATGACATAACCACAATCCTCGTATAAAGCATGGATGGTCTCTGCGGTCTCTGCCTCGGTAGCGTAGTTACCATAGAAATCTGCAAGCTGAGCTTTCATTTCCTCAGTGATTTCATACTTACCATTACCGTTTAATGCAGCCATCAGCTCTGCATTCTTCTCTGCATCATTGCCTGCGATACGATAAATCAATCTCTCTAAGTTGCTGGAGATTAAGATATCCATGGAAGGAGATGTGGTTAACACGAAATCTCTGTTTCTATCATAAGTACCGGTGCTGAAGAAATCATATAATACCTTGTTGTCATTGGATGCGCAGATTAATTTTGCAATGGGCACACCCATGTTCTTAGCGTAGAATGCTGCTAAAATGTTACCAAAGTTACCGGTAGGAACTACCACGTTGATTGCTTCGCCATTCTGAATCTTCTCCTCAGAAAGAAGCTTTGCATAAGAGTATACATAATATACAATCTGTGGTACCAGTCTGCCGATATTGATGGAGTTTGCAGAAGAGAACTGGAATCCCTTTTCATCCATTTCCTTTGCCAGCTCCTTATCGGAGAAAATCTTCTTTACGCCGGTCTGGGCATCGTCAAAGTTACCATGGATACCTACTACCAGAGTATTGCTCTCCTTCTGGGTAACCATCTGCTTCTCCTGAATAGGGCTTACACCATTCTTCGGATAAAATACGATGATTCTGGTGCCCTCTACCCCTGCAAAGCCTGCTAAAGCAGCCTTACCGGTATCACCGGAGGTAGCAGTTAAGATTACGATTTCATTCTTAATATCATTCTTCTTTGCAGAAGTAATCAGTAAATGTGGCAGAATAGATAATGCCATATCCTTAAATGCAATGGTTGCACCATGGAAAAGCTCCAAGTAGTATGCACCGCCTGCCTCTACAAGGGGAGCAATCACCTCGGTGTCAAACTTGCTGTCATAAGCCTTTTCAATACAGTTCTTTAACTCTTCCTCGGTAAAATCAGTTAAGAAAAGCTTCATTACCTCATAAGCAACTTCCTTATAGCCCATTCCTGCAAGCTCTTCCAAGCTCTTGTCCAGTGTGGGAATATGATCCGGTACAAATAAACCGCCGTCATCGGATAATCCCTTTAAAATTGCTGTGGACGCCTTTACCGGGCTACCGCTTTTTCTGGTACTATTGTATAAAACTTCCATATTATCCTCCTCATGTGTACAACCACATTTATCTTCTTATCGGGTATAAAGCTCCGATTTTTTAATAGAGTATAACACACAAGGCACTTTAGTGCAATAACTCCTAAAAGAAAAACTCATGTCCACCATGCTTAAAAAGAAAGGTTAAGTGGGTATCAAACCAGCGCATGCTGTTTGGATTAGCGCCGGAACGGGCTGCAAAGTACAGCGCCCCCTGAGACAAATCCTCTCCGTCAAGGGCTCTGTTTACCGCCTCGATAGTATCCTCCGACACCTCCACGGTATAATACCTTCCGTCCGCCACCGGCGAAAACTGAGTCACCTTCCCATTTTTCTGGAAAATCACTTCCTCCACCGTATCCGGGAACTTGTCACTTTCCACACGGTTCAGCACCACATTGCACACCAGAATCTTCCCCTCCATATCTTCACCACCGGCCTCTGCCTCCACAATGCGCAGCAGCATCTCATACTCCTCCGCCGTCATATCATAGGGCAGCACCTCCCTGGTCAGCGTCCCATAGTCAATCACCCGTTGTCTGGAAGATACGCTGGTTACAATCCCCAAGGTCTTCTCCTGCCCCGTCACCACCACCTGCGGTGTTTCTTCTTTATATGTAAAGACTCCTATCAGGAATAGCTGCATCAGCATGATAATTACAATCCCTTTACGACACATTTTTAGTCTCCCTCCTATCATATAGTTCAGACGCGCCATTCGCAAAGTCGCACCTGCGGTGCTTTCCCGCTGCCTTGCAGCTAACTTTGCTCATAAACCGGCGCTCTGCTCAAAATCGTGATGGCATACAAATTCTTGCAAGCATGATTTGTGTGCCATTACGATTTTGGCTGAACTATTAATATATATATGGGACATGTCCACAAAATATGTTATACTGGAATCAAGTTTTTACAGGGAGAGCAAAATGAACGGGGTATATACAGCGACAAAGAAAAACGGAGAAACCTATTATCGTTCCTCCATCACCTACAAAAGAAAACATATCAGTCTGGGAAGCTATCAGAATGAGCTTCTGGCCCACCTGGCCTATCGGGCAGCTGCCGGCATCCTTTCCGAGGATTCCGACATAACCATCGAAGATTACAAGGATACCTCTGTCCTTGATTTTGAGAAATGGGTCATCCTCATCAATTTCCGGGACAATCACATGTATCTGGGCAATCCCATCTACGTGCGCCCCAAATATTTTCTGTACTATCTCTCACCGGAGCATATTCTGAAGTTCGATACCGACGATCTATTTTATTACTCGTCCCACAAGATTATGTGCCGGGGCAATCATTATTTTGTGGCCGATTACGGTATGCAGGTAAACATCGCTTCCCGCTATGGTATCAAAAACTACGCCGTTCCCGGCAAAGACTTTGAATTCCTAAACGGAGACCCCTGCGACTTCCGCCGTGAAAATCTCCTGATAAAAAATACCTACCATGGTGTACGCACCATCCAGGAAAAGGGCTCCTACAAATATGCCGTCCGCGTCCACATCAACGGCTACTTTAAGGTAGGCGTCTACAATGACATCACCCACGCCGCCATTGCATACAATAAGGCCGTGGATGTGCTCCATCAAAACGGCCTTAAGAAAAATTATAGTATCAATTACGTGGACTCCGTATCTCCCAGAGAATACGCAGAAATCTACTCTACGCTGAAAATCTCCAAGAAAATTATGGAGTATAAACCATAACATAAAAGGAATTCCGGCGGGCAACACCGCTGCAAAAAAGCTCTGCTCAGAAACGATATGTCCTTTTCAGACACGCTCTCGCTCCGTGAAAAATCGTAGCGGTACTAGGCTCGAAAAATCCTCGCCAAGTGCCGACGTTTTTCAAGGGTCTGAAAAGGACATATCGTTTCTGAGCAGAGCTTTTTTGCAGCGGTGTTGCCCGCCAGAATTCCATTCATTTACTTCTCCGAATAATCAATAAAGCTGATATTCATATTGGCATACCCGGAAATTCCATTTACCTTGACAGTATCGGAATACTGCCACATGGTGAACTGATAGGGGTAGTCCGGGATATCCTGATGCTGGGAAAGCCATACATCATACCCTGTCAGCTTGGACATATCGATTTCGGCCACAAGCCATTCCTTGTCACCATAGAGGATAGGGATGTACCCTGCCTTCTCGATGGTCTCAAGGAATCTTTTGGTTATTTTGGTTTTATCGGACTTGGCTGCCACCAGCTCCACTCTGGCTTTGTCGTTATCCACATAATCCATCATCATGGCCACGGGATAATCAATATCAAAGCCCTGGAGATTCTGGATAATCAGATTGGCCTCCTCCTCTGCTTCTGCCTCGGTAATCGCCTGGGAGAAGAAGTATACTCCCACATCCAGTCCGGCATCGGAGGCGCGCTTCACGTTCTCCGTAAAGTACTCATCAATCATCAGCTGACCGGTACCATAGCCTCTGGCCCCCACTCTCACCATGACAAAATCAATGCCATCCTTCTTCACCTTATTAAAATCAATGTATTCTTCATCCTCGGAAACATCAATTCCCACGTAGGAAATCTGCTTGCCATCCACATAATACTTCATACGGTCGGACTGACATACCAGCATGGTAAAATCATAGGAATGCTTGGGAAGATAGGGACTGATTAAGACCCATTCCTCTTCCCCATCCCTGTTCATGATTTTTGTATGCTTACCATCGGTGCTGGGGTCATTGGCTTCCACCACCACTTTCGGTGTTTCCGTGGGTTCCGGCTCCTTCGTTGCCACCGGATACAAATCCCAGAAATCAAAATCCTCGGGAGAGGAATCCGGATTTCCAATCAAATCCTTGGTATCCGGATAACCATCCCCTGCATCCTCTTCTTCGGTAGCTACCTGCAGGGGCTTGCTGTCCCCCTTAAAGCGATCCGAATTCACAAACAACACAATGACGAGTAAAAGGAGCACAAAGCTGACAACGATTACGATTGCCGATACGATACTTGGTGTCAACGCTTCATTTTCTTCTCTTTCTTCCGGAAGTCTCATCTTCTCACCCATGCTCCTTTCTTCCTAATCTTACTCTTTAATAATCGCCTTCTTCGGGCACTTCTCTATACAGGTACCACAAGAAGTACATTTCTCATAATCAATGATGGCATGGAGGTTCTCCACCTTAATTGCCTGGGAAGGACAATTTCTTACACAGAGACCACAACCGATACATGCCACATCACAGGCCTTCATAGCTACCGGGCCCTTGTCTGTGGAAGAACAAGCTACCTTCACGGTTGCTTTCTTAGGTACTAAGGAAATCAGATTCTTCGGACAAACGGCGATACATTTACCACAGGCCTTACATTTTTCCTTATCTACCACAGCTACGCCGTTTACTACATGAATCGCATCAAACGGACAAACCTTCACACAGGTTCCATAACCTAAGCATCCACTGTTACAGCTCTTAGGACCACCGTTTGGTACGAAGGAAAGCATACGGCAATCCTCTGCTCCGGTGTATTCATAGTCCACCTTTGCCTTGTCACAGTCGCCCTGGCAATGTACAAATGCCACCTTGGGCTCGCTGGCCTCACTGGCTACACCCATAATCTCAGCAATGGCGTTTCCTACCTTTTCGCCACCTACAGGACAGGCATTTACCGGTGCCTCTCCCTTTACGATGGCTGCTGCAAGACCGGAACAGCCCGCATATCCACAGCCACCACAGTTATTTCCGGGAAGATTTCCCAGAATCGCTTCTTCTCTTTCGTCAACCTCTACCTTGAATTTAATACCTGCCACACCCAGGAACAATCCGATGAAAATACCGATAGCTCCTACGATGCCGGCCGCAATAAGAATCCCCTGAAACATATGCGCACCTCCTTACAAAAGTCCGGAGAAGCCACAGAACGCAATGGCCATCAGACCTGCGGTCAGCAGAACGATGGGCATGCCCTTGAAGCTTTCAGGAACATCATTGTACTGAATTTTCTCACGGATTCCTGCCAGAATAATAATGGAAATGGTAAAACCGGTTGCTGTTGCAAAACCATTTACCACACCGGCTAAAATACCGTATTCCTTCTGCACGTTGGTAAGTGCCACACCAAGTACTGCACAGTTGGTAGTAATCAGCGGAAGATATACACCCAGTGCCTCATAGAGGGAGGGAATTGCCTTACGCAGAAACATTTCCACAAACTGCACCAGTGCCGCAATTACTAAAATAAAGCAGATGGTCTGAAGATATTCAATGCCTAAAGGAACTAAAATAAACTGGTACATTGCACCTGCCACGGCGCTGGCAAGGGTAATAACGAAGATAACAGCTACACCCATTCCCACAGCGGTATTGGTCTTCTTGGAAACACCAAGGAAGGGGCAAAGACCCAAAAACTGACTAAGTACTACATTACTTACCAGAGAAGAACTAATCAAAATAATCAATAACTCTTTTACGGTTTCCATTTAATTCTCCTCCTTTCCTTCTTCTGTATTATCGTAGAAACGCTTGCTACAGCCCTTTTCGCCACAGTTCATACAATCCTCGCTGCAGCCGGACCCAATCTTACTGGTATCCTTGCCCATTTTCGCGCCACGAATCTTTATGTAATTCTGGATAGCGGTAAGGGTTGCCAGTACAAAGAATGCACCCGGTGCTAAAACAAAGATTCCGATAGGGGTAAAGCTTTCCGGCATCACACGATAACCAAATACTTCACCTACGCCCAGCAGCTCTCTGAAGCCTCCGATTAAGGTCAGCGCCACGGAAAAGCCAAGTCCCATACCGATACCGTCAAACAAGGACGGAATGGGAGGATTAAAATATGAATAGCTTTCCGCACGACCTAAGATGATACAGTTAACTACAATCAGCGGAATATACACGCCCAGAGCATCATTTAAGGACGGCAGATAGGCCTGTAAAAGTAACTGTACCACAGTTACGAAGGATGCAATAATTACGATAAACGCAGGAATACGCACCTTGTTTGGAATAATCTTTCTCATCAAAGAAATAATCATATTACTAAGGGCAAGCACTGCTGCTGTGGTAAGTCCCATACCCAGTCCATTCACTGCAGAAGTGGTAACCGCCAAAGTAGGACACATACCAAGAGTTAATACGAAGGTAGGATTCTCTTTAATAATACCGTTTACCAGACGTTCTAACGCTTTTGAATTTCCAGCCATATTACTGTCCTCCTTCCATTAATTCTTCGCAAACCACTCTCACCGCACCATTTACCGCATTTACAAATGCATCGGTAGTAACGGTTGCACCGGTAATAGCGTCAATTTCGGAAGGCTGAGTAGCACCTGATTTCGTGACAGTAAAGCTTACTGCTTCTTTACCTGCAAACTGAGGTACCAACACCTCTTCCGCATTCATACCAAGGCCGGGAGTCTCAGCGATTTCTAAAATAGATACGCCATTTACCATCGCATCAGTAGAAATACCTACATAAATAACAATATTACCGCCATATCCTTCCTTGGATGTAGTCTCCACTACATAGCCCTTGGTAGAGCCGTCGGTGCCAAGTGCCTTAAAAATAGTCCCAACCTCTACACCGGTTGCTGCCATTTCTCCGGTCAACTGTGCACTGGGAACATAACCTGTTTCCTCAAAAGTAATACCTGTTTCCCCTGGGAATACTGCTGCACAAGCCTCCTGAATTGCCTTCGCCTCCTGGGCTGCGATAGGATCCTTAGTAATCTGATATACAAAACCGAGAATCAGTCCGGAAATCAAGGTAATGGCAAATAGAATCACAGCATCCTTCAGCATACTGGAAATATCTTTTTTCTTATTTTCCATTCTTCTTACCTACCTTTCCGCCAAAACCAAAAGGAACAGGCATGGTCATCTTCTCAATCAGCGGAGTCACAATGTTACCTAAGATAATTGCATAGGAAACACCCTCTGCGGATGGTCCGAAAATACGGAAAATACCGGTCATAATACCAAGGAAAATACCATATACATACTGTCCCTTGGCAGTAATAGGTCTGGTCACATAATCGGTAGCCATAAAGAAGGCACCAAGCATCAGACCACCACCGGATAACTGTGCAGACATATACTGCAAATCGAAGCCTCTGCCGCCGAATACCAGCACAAAAATAGCAAAGGACACGATATAGCTTCCCGGAATTCGAAGGTCAATAATTCCGGCCATAATCAGAATACATGCACCAAGCACGATAGCAATCATACTTGTCTCACCGATGGTTCCGGCAGTCTTACCGATAATCATATCTGTTACATTCACCATCTCCCCTGCCTTTAACGCAGCAAGAGGAGTCGCACCGGTGTAAGCGTCGCAGTTAAAATTGGTCATCAGCGCCGGGAAAGAAATCAACAGGAAGCATCTTGCCGCAAGGGCAGGATTCATAAAGTTCTGTCCCAGACCACCAAACAACATCTTCACTACTAAAATAGCAAATACACTACCCATGGCTCCCATCCAAAGTGGTGCACTTACCGGGAGATTCAGTGCCAGTAAAAGACCGGTTACCACTGCGGATAAATCACCAATTGTCTGCTTTTTCCGAAGCAGACCAAATACAAATTCCGTCAGCACTGCCGCACCTACTGTAATCAGTACGTGGAACAGGGCACGAACTCCAAAATTGTAAATACCAAATCCTGTAGCAGGCATAAGGGACAGCACCACCATCATCATGATACCGTTGGTGCTTACCTTGGAGCGCACATGAGGATTGGACGATACTTTAAACATTTTCTTTTGTTCACTCATCTTACGCACCTCCTACTTTTTCTTCTTCGCCAGCTGAATTTTTCTCATGGACTTAATCTCCTGTGTGAGAGGTCTCTTGGCCGGACATACAAAGCTACAGCAGCCACATTCACAGCACTCCATACCATTTAAGGCAAGGAAACACTCCTCATCAAAATGCTCTGCCGCACTTGCCACCTTGCTGGGCACGATTCTGCCCGGGCACACCTCTACACAGCGGCCACAATTAATACATGGTCCCGGCTCACTTGCAGACACCTCATCGTGGGTTAAGCATAAAAGTGCTGTAGAAGTCTTGGTGGATGGTACATCCAGACCAAACATACTAAAGCCCATCATAGGACCGCCGCAGATAATCTTCTCCGGCTCTGCCTTAAATCCACCCGCCTCTTCTACCAGCTGGGCATAGTTCATACCGATACGGATCTTAAAGTTCTGCGGATTTGCGATAGCATCACCGGTTACCGTTACCACTCTTTCCATAAGTGGTCTTC
>JAFTXD010000009.1 GCA_017461775.1 Lachnospiraceae bacterium | reverse complement strand
TATTTCCAGTCCAACACCAGAGCTTTCTGCAAGTTCCCATAGAGCTGCAAAAATGCCGCCCTCGGAAGCATCATGCATATGTCTCGTGCCGGACGATACGGCGACTGCGGCCTCCGGTAAAATGGATAAGCACTGCTCAAAGCAAATCGCTTCATCAATCATATATGCAGGATAACGCTTCTTAAGCTCACTTTCCGCTTGTTTCGCCAGAAGAGCGGTTCCCTCCAATCCAATCCATTTGCTGACTACAATGTCCATCCCCGGCTTAATGCCCTTGGTGGTCAAACCTTTTCCGGTAATCTGACCGTAACCAACTGCAGATACGATGGTCTTACTTACATAGGAACTCACCGAGGTGTGTCCTCCGATACTCTGTATATTTGCCGCTGCAGCTGTTTTCTCTGCTCCCGCCATAATCTCTTTAATACGAATCTCCCTGGCATTTTCCGATAACGTAACGCTAAGCAACACCGCCAGCGGAGTACTGCCGGCGCAGACGAGATTGTTCATTACCTTCTGCACTAATCTGCCTGCATCTTCTTCACCACACACTACTACCTGAGATACGCAAGTGGCCACCTTCGCATCCTGAGATAATGAAAAAATGGCGCAGTCTTCCCCTAATCCTGCGCCAATTACCATTTCATTTCTTCTCTTTTTAATATTCTTTAAGACCGAACGCTTTAAAACGCTGTCGGACACCTTGCCTAATCTCATAAATAAACGGTCCTTTTTCTTTACTGGGATGCATTCTCAGAGCCCTGTGGCTGCACCGGAGCTGTAATCAAATAATTCATAACATTGACGGTATGGTCAATGCTGCCGGTTCCGATTGCTGCCATAATCTCATTATATGCATTCGGGTCAGCAGTGGCAACACCAAAAGTTGCCTGTCTGGGTGTCATTTTGTATGAGCTCCGGTTCACCTGTTCTCTGGAAACTTCCTCTCCGTCCACCGTTACGACCTTCCAAAGCTGAGCTTTATAACCAATATGGGCGCTCTGCTTTGCAACATAACCGATGGGCTGTCCCGCATCTGTATAAATCTCTTCCGGACCTGCGGGAATAGTCTCTAAAATAACGCTTTCATAAGTTACGGTACGATTTTCCGGTCTGGTCTCCTTACCGTAAATAGTAAAGGTAAGCTTCTTATCCTTCACCTTTCCTTCACTATATATAGGGTACTCTGTATTGTTTACAAACTTGAAGTCCTTACCGGAGGACTCGGCAATGGCCGCGTCCGCAGATGGGTCTACATAGCTCACAATCATAGAATGATTATAGCGCTCCGTAATCTCCAGCTCCGCATATAATGCTGCATTGTAAAGAGTTGTAGAAACCTGACAGATACCACCCCCAAGACTGTCTACCACTTTACCGCTCACATAAGAACCTGCCATATAATAACCATTCTTCTCTGTGAAAGGAGCAACACTTTCGTAGGTAGAAAACTCTTCTCCCGGATAAAGTACCGTCCCGTCAATCAAGTTACAACCATTGATAACGTTAGCACTTCTGGACTGTCCGGAGGATTTGAAGGAGGTTGTATAGGACGACAGTTCATCCTGCACCATCGCAAGTTCTTCCGCACTTCCTTTCGGAAGCTCCTCCTCCACTACCAGAGAAATGATACCCGGCTGATGATCCCAGCCTTCGGTAATATATGTAATTACCTGGTCGATAGATTTCTCCACGTCAAGCTTGTATCCGGTCTGACCTTCGATAACAATGAATTCTCCGCCTTCTCTCTTGAGCGACATATTTATGGCATCTCTGTCATATTCTGCACATGCCTCCACCTGAAGGCTGGTCGCTTCCACATCTACCCCTAATTCCAAGTCAAAATGCAGATTATCCTGCTGCAGATCCTTCATCATCTTGTAACGCTGGATGATGGTTCCCTCCTGCCCAACAGCCGCTGCCTCCCGGATAACATCCGGATTCTGCCAATTTAACCCCAGTTCTTCTGCGGTTACTACCCTTTCTCCGGCTTGTGCCACTTGTAACGTAAGCTCTAAGGGTAAGAGGTTTTCTACATATTCTTCTACCATGCTGGTGGCTTCTTCTACCGTCATACCACCGACATGCATGTCAGAAACATAGATGCCGTCTTTAATATATACTACATCCTCCGCCTGGGCCTGTACCGGAAGATTCAAAAGCAGAAACATGCCAAATGCCGCCAATATGGGCATACCTTTTTTAATAGCATTCTTCATAGATTTTTCCTCATTAAACCAACCCATGTCTTGAATTACACAACTAAATATGCTAAGGTTGGAATTACCATAGCAAGAACTAAAAAAGCTATAATTATGGAAGAAATAATCTTCTTGGTTTTGCGATTATGAAAATTAAACATATGACTCCTCCAACTCTTATTTTCTCTGATACTGAAAGGATATTATAAATGAAACTACCTATTTTGGCAAGCCTTATCATCTTCATCTCCCTGCTGACGGGACTTATAAAAAGAAGCACCAATGAAGCCAAAAAAGCAGAAAAAAACTTCTGGGATAAGGAAATGGCAGCGAACAATGTCCGCAAAAAATCCTTAGATACCCTGGATTACGTGACTATTCCCCTGGAAACACTTCCCTTGCAGGTAATGGCAGACAACGAAAAAGTACAGGAATATATTTCCACTATTCAGGTATTATCTGACAGTAAAATTGTAAACTTTACCGGT
>JAFTXD010000008.1 GCA_017461775.1 Lachnospiraceae bacterium | reverse complement strand
TCCACGTCTATAATGTTATTAGAACTTTTCACAGCCATTGACTTTGAACTTGCTTTTCACGTATTATAAAATAAGAGTGATTTTTACATATTGTGAGAAAGGCTAAGAATATGAAATTAGAACAGTTATTACAGGAAATTGATTATAAAGTACTACAGGGAAGTCTGGAGACCGAGATTACGCAGGTAGTTTATGACTCCAGAAAAGTGTCAGAAGGATGCCTCTTTATATGCATTGAAGGTGCCAAATTCGACGGTCACGATTTTGCAGTGGAGATGGCACAGAAGGCAGCAGCGGTGCTGGTGTCCAAGGAGGTAGATGCGCTGAAAGACTGTGATGTAACGGTGATTCAGGTGGAGAATACCAGATATGCCATGGCCTTTATTGCGGCAGCCTATTTCGGGCATCCGGCAAAAAAATTAAAGACCATTGGAATCACCGGTACTAAGGGGAAGACCACTACTACCTATCTGGTGAAGTCCATTTTAGAGAACGCCGGATATAAGGTAGGTTTGGTGGGAACCATTGAAACCATTATCGGAGAAGAGCATATCCCGGCAGTAAATACTACACCGGAGTCTTTTGTACTTCAGGAGACCTTCGCCAAGATGGTGACAGCAGGCATGGATATTGTGGTAATGGAGGTATCCAGTCAGGGACTGATGCAGCATAGAAGCAACGGTTTTGTATTTGATTTCGGTATCTTTACCAACTTAGAGCCGGATCATATCGGACCGAATGAGCATGCCAGCTTTGAGGAATACATGGAATGTAAGGGGATGCTGTTTAAGCAGTGTAAGGTCGGTATTGTAAACGGTGACGACAAGCACTGTCAGCAGGTTATCGCCGGTCACACCTGTGAAATCGAAACCTATGGTATGAATGCAGGCAATGATTTATATGCCCAGGAGATGGAGCTGATAAAGAAGCCAGGACAGTTGGGTGTCAGCTTTAAGGTACAAGGGCTGATGGATTTTGACGCCCAGGTGACCACACCGGGACGCTTCAGTGTTTATAATGCGCTGACAGCCATTGCCATCTGCAGACATTTTAGTGTGCCGGTAGAGGCAATTCAGAAGGCGCTTTTATCTGCCAAGGTTAAGGGAAGAATCGAAATGGTAAAGGTGTCCGAACACTTCACCATGCTCATTGATTACGCACACAATGCCATGAGCTTAGAGAGCTTATTGACCACACTGAAAGAATATGAGCCAAATCGTCTTGTATGTTTATTTGGCTGTGGCGGTAACCGTTCCAAGCTTCGTCGCTTTGAGATGGGAGAAATCAGTGGTAAGCTGGCGGATTTAACGATTATTACTTCTGATAATCCAAGATTTGAGGAGCCTCAGGACATTATTGAGGATATTAAGACCGGCATCAGTAAGACAGACGGGGCTTTCGTGGAAATCTGTGATCGTAAGGAGGCCATCCGCTATGCCATCGAGCATGGGCAGGAGGGCGACATTGTTGTGCTTGCAGGTAAGGGACATGAGGATTATCAGGAAATCAAGGGCGTAAAGTACCCTATGGATGAGAGAGTTCTGATTCAGGAGATTATGGAAAACAGGTAGGAGAGACAGTTGGGAAAGAGGTATGCAGATGTCATTGTAGACATCTCCCATGAACAGGTTGACAGACCCTTCCAATATGAGATTCCGGAGCGCATGAGAGAAACCTTGGACTACGGCATGTGTGTGGAGATTCCCTTTGGAAATGGCAATAAAATAATAAAAGGTTATGTGGTAGGTCTCTCGGATAAGTGCAATTGGGATCCTGCCAAGATGAAGTCCATCCATCGGATCGTGGTGGACTCAGCAGTAGCCCAGGATCGGCAGATTCAGCTGGCAGCGTGGATTAAGAAAAACTATGGTGCCACCATGATTCAGGCAATCAAGACTGTAATCCCTGCCCGGAAGTCAGTGAAAAAGATAGAGCACAAGAAGCTTATCCTTAAGGCTACCAGAGAGGAGACTTTGGATGCCCTGGGGCAGGCAGAACGAAAGCATCAAGTTGCCAAAGCGAGACTTTTGCGAGAGCTCTTAAATGAGGGCGAAATCCCCTATGAATGGGTAACGGGAAAACTGATGGTTTCTGCGGCTACCGTGACAAGTCTGGAGAAGGCAGGAATTGTTCGAAAGGAAGTCATTACCTCCTATCGCAATCCTGTGAAACAGATGGCTAGTCAGGAGGTAGATAAGAATTTAAGCGGGGAGCAGTCAGAGATTGTTCGTGAGGTGATAAAGGATTATGATACCGGAAAGCAGGGGACATACCTGATACATGGTATTACCGGAAGTGGTAAAACGGAAGTGTATATTCGTCTGATTGAAGAAATCGTTGCAAGGGGAAAACAGGCAATTGTGCTGATTCCCGAGATTGCGCTTACATATCAGACACTTCTTCGGTTTTACAGGCATTTCGGAGACCGTGTCAGTGTGCTGAATTCCAGCTTATCTCCCGGAGAAAAATATGATCAATGTGAAAGAGCAAAGCATGGGGAAATCGATGTAATCATCGGACCCAGATCCGCTCTTTTTACACCTTTTCCCAATTTGGGATTAATCGTCATTGACGAGGAGCATGAGGCCAGCTACAAAAGTGAGAGTGCACCCAAGTATCATGCAAGGGAAACTGCCATCTATCTGGCAAGTATCTATGGCGCATCGGTGGTGCTTGGCTCCGCTACACCATCCATGGAAGCTTTTTATAAAGCACAGAGGGGAGAATATAAATTATTCTCCATGACAAAGAGACTTACCGG
>JAFTXD010000007.1 GCA_017461775.1 Lachnospiraceae bacterium | reverse complement strand
TAGCAGGCAATGAGTTAAAGCTGGAAGTAGATTTCCACGTAGGTAAGAAGGGCTTAAAGCAGATTCTTGAGAAAGTAATCAACACTCACGGTGCATCTAAGACTGCAGAGGTACTGGATGACGTGAAGGCTATCGGTTACAAGTATTCTACCAGAGCAGCGATGACGGTATCTATTTCCGATATGACCGTGCCTGAGAAGAAGCCGGAGCTCCTTGCAGCAGCACAGGCTACTGTAGATAAGATTGCAGCAAACTTCCGTCGTGGTCTTATCACTGAGGAAGAGCGTTATCGTGCAGTAGTAGAAACCTGGAATGAAACCGATAAAGAGTTAACGGAGACACTGCTTGCAGGTCTTGATAAATACAACAATATTTACATGATGGCCGATTCCGGTGCGCGTGGTTCCAACCAGCAGATTAAGCAGCTGGCAGGTATGCGTGGTCTTATGGCGGATACTACCGGTAGAACCATCGAATTACCGATTAAGTCTAACTTCCGTGAAGGTCTTGACGTACTGGAGTACTTCATGTCCGCACACGGTGCTCGTAAGGGTCTTTCCGATACTGCGCTTCGTACAGCGGACTCCGGATACCTTACCCGTCGAATGGTAGACGTTTCTCAGGAATTAATTATCCGTGAAGTGGATTGTGCGGTAGACCGTGCAGAGATTCCTGGTATGAGAGTGAAAGCTTTCATGGACGGTAAAGAGACAATCGAAAGCTTAAAGGATCGTATTACCGGAAGATATGCTTGTGAGGATATCTATGATAGAGACGGTAACAGAATCGTTAAGCATAACCATATGATTACTCCTAGCAGAGCAGCTAAGATTTTAAGCGTAGGTGTGGATGCAAAGGGAGAGCCTATCGAAGAAGTAAAGATCCGTACCATCTTAACCTGTCGTTCCCACGTAGGTATCTGTGCGAAGTGTTACGGTGCTAACATGGCAACCGGTGAAGCAGTGCAGGTAGGTGAAGCAGTTGGTATTATCGCTGCACAGTCCATCGGTGAGCCTGGTACACAGCTTACCATGAGAACCTTCCATACCGGTGGTGTAGCGGGTGACGATATTACACAGGGTCTTCCCCGTGTAGAGGAGCTTTTCGAGGCTAGAAAGCCTAAGGGACTTGCAATTATCGCTGAGTTTGGTGGTAAGGTAGAAATCCGTGACACCAAGAAGAAGCGTGAGGTTGTAATTACCAATGCTGAGACCGGTGAATCCAAGGCATACTTAATTCCTTACGGTTCCCGTATCAAGGTTGTAGAAGGACAGATGTTAGAGGCTGGTGATGAGCTTACCGAAGGTAGTGTAAATCCTCACGATCTCTTAAAGATTAAGGGTATCCGTGCTGTACAGGATTATATGCTCCGTGAGGTTCAGAGAGTATACCGTCTCCAGGGTGTAGATATTGCCGATAAGCATATCGAGGTGATTGTTCGCCAGATGCTGAAGAAGGTTCGTATCGAGACCAACGGTGACAGTGAGTTCTTACCGGGTACTTTAGTAGATACTCTGGATTACGAGGATGGCAATGAGGCATTAATCGCTGAAGGTAAGGAGCCGGCAGATGGTAAGCAGGTACTTCTTGGTATTACCAAGGCAGCTCTTGCAACCGATTCCTTCTTATCTGCAGCATCCTTCCAGGAGACCACCAAGGTTCTTACCGAGGCTGCAATCAAGGGTAAGGTTGACCCGCTGGTAGGTCTGAAGGAGAACGTAATCATTGGTAAGTTAATTCCTGCAGGTACCGGTATGAAGAGATACCGTGATACCAGACTGAGCACCGATGAGGTTCTTGCAATGGATTTTGCTGATGATATGGAACTTGATTTTACTGCAGATGAGGATTTGGCAGAAGATATCGCAGAAGATGTGGTAGAAGAAGCTGATGACGCTGAAGAAGTAGTGGAGACAGTTGAAGAATAATTTTAAGAGGTGTTGCGAAAGCAGCACCTCTTTTTTGGGGCAAATAAATCAGGCTACTTAAGTCTCACCTTAAGTAGCCCGATTTGTTATTGAAAACGCTTTTTATAATGATAAACAATAGTATCTACAGCAGCCAGAAGTAAGAGAGATAGGATGCTGGCATAGAGTAAGTATAAAACCGTGCTGTCCTCTCCCATTTTCGGAGCGGCTTCTGCGCTAAGTAACGTAGGGTAGAGTGCAAAATTACTAAAGCTACCGATAATTGCTTCTCCGGTATTGCCATTTATATGGACATCCAAAAGCTCCACTCCGGTGGCTGCATAATGCAGTAGGCGGATATTTTTACCAAGGAGCGCCTCCGGAAGGGTAAAGCGGACACGTACAGGTGCTTTTAGTTGCACCTCTTCCCCATTGATATCTGTAATGTCCATATGAAAAGCTACGGCATTTTCTATTTGGGCATTGGTAAGTCCTTGGGCTTTGGCAGCGGCGTATTCCGCCTCTGACAGGGTTGTGGGGCCTACATTTAGCTGTCCGCCTTGCGGGATAGTTAAAAGTGCGTTATCAATACCTATAATCGCTATGGTATTGTTCTTTTCCGAAACGACAGTTACATTTGTACCAAACTTCTCTTTAATACCTGCCTCTACCTGGGACAAAGAGTCCAGAATTCTCTCATCAATTTGACTAGTGTCCTTCCAGGAATCCGAAAGAGAAGCAGTGTATGCATTTATGATGGAAAGAGCATCCTCCGTAGTTTTGGCATTTTTCAGGGCAACATTGGCCTTTTGGGTTTCTATTGCCAGAAGGTCGCCTATTTCATGGTTTGTATTGCTGACAGTAGCAGTAGGCGTAGGAGTTTGGCTCGTGGGTGCTGTTGTGGGTACCGGGGCAGGAGTCGCTACCTGCGTAGGTGGTAAAGTAGGAACTACGGTAGGCTTCGGCGTAGGAACCGGTGTAGGAGCTACTGTGGGTTCCAGTGTAGGAACCGGTGTAGGAGCTACGGTAGGTTCCGGCGTAGGAACTATAGCAGGAGCATCACCGGACGATACGGAAGGAGGTAAGGCATCACCGGACGATACCGAAGGTGGTAAGGCAGGCTCAGCCGTGGGCTCCGTCGTAGGAACTACAGTAGGAGCATCGGGAGGCGATACCAAAGGCGGTAGGGTAGGTGCTTCCGTAGGAGCTACGGTAGGTTCCGGTGTGGGAACCTCTTCTGCCTGGAAGCTAAGTGCATGCAAAAGTGTGTCGTTGTAGTCACCTACATTTACCAGAGCCCACTCTGCGGCAGTACCATCATAATAAGCTGTCTGAATACTGGGACAGCCCTGAAAAGCCCTGCTGCTGATGGAATTTAGGGTAGAAGGCAATTGAACGCTTCTAAGGGAGCTACAGTTTCTAAAGAGCATGCTTCCTAATCCTGTAATGCCTGATTCGATTCGTACCTCTTTAATATAATCCTTATAGGGTTCCCATTCCGGTGCTTTGCCGGAGTGATAACTATCCGTACTTCCACTTCCTGTCAGAATCAGGACACCATCTTCCTGCAGGTTGAAGGAAATATTATCCCCACATTGTCCTATCAGGAAAGAATCCTCGTTTCCGCCATAGAGAATATTCCTTACATCGCTGGTTAGACGTACTTCGCTATTATCCCAATTGACAAAACGAAGCTGAAGGCCGCAGCCCTGGATGGTATTGTCAAAGCATACTGCATACTTGCAATCTGCGGGAATCACAATGTCCATATCGAAGGGAAAGTCATTATAAGTAGTAGCAGAAGTAATTTCATTTCCGGTGATACAAGCCGGTATGGTATAGGTAAAAATGCCGGCGTCCGTATAAATAAGCAAAGAACGCTCACGGTTAGTGTCATTGGTTACACTAAAATGGGTCTGCCCATTTTCTTTCCATACAGAGCCCACGTATAAGGAATCTGCGGAAAGAATATTACTTTTTTGAACAGATGCAGGACTGCCCGGATAAAATAACCCATATTTGCCTGCACATCCAAAACGGATATTATTGAATACCACATTATCTAAAGTCAGCGAGTTGTATTTCGCACCAGCGTAGATGGTATAGCCTCCACCATTTACATATATATTGTTAAAAGACAGGTTATTACCGTTACTGTACTCTAAAGAAAGCATAATGCAGGCATTGATGCTGTTTGTGGAGCCGGCAGGTGTCAGGGACGGTACGGAAAACCGGCAGTTATTGAAATGGACGTTCTGAACGTCTATTCCTTTATGACCATAGATTTGTGTTCCGTCAATATGAAGTCCGCCATTGGAAGCGGTGGTTCCCATATTACCAAAGAAGCAGTTGTTTACCTGAATGTTACGAAAAGGTATCAAACCGTCCGAATTACTGTCGCCAAAACGGCAGTGATTGAAGGTGGCATTGCTTCCGTAGAAGCTATTCATGGAACAATTATTAAATTCATAGGACATATTGGAATCAGCTCTTCCAACGGTAACCTTAGAGAACTTGCAGTTATTAAAAATAAGCTTAATTTCTCTGTCTACCTTATCTTCGTTGTAAACATTCACGGTTCTGGAAGAAAAATCATAGTTTTCAATGTAAATAGTACCGGAAATGTCTTTGTTACGGTAGAAAAAATCAAAAACAAAAGCAGTGCCATTATTACCGGAGGTGATGGATAAATCATATAGCGTGGTAGAACTTCCTCCATTCATGGTAATTGGTGTCAAAATCCCTTGGCACCCGGTGTTGTAAGCATCCGGAATTACCTGCGTGTCAGCCAGTGTATGCTGTACCAGTGTATCCGGAATAAGTGCGTTCGCCTGCGTAATTTGTAATTGTGTTGTGAGCACTGTAAGACACAAAGCCAGTGCTAACAGTACTTTTCCCCTCTTTGTCATTTGTTTATTCTCTCCTCTTAAAATTCTTCAACCAGTAAATTATAATTCAACGCATTGCCTAAGTAAACAAAAAAATAGATAAATTTAACAAATTCTCAATAAATAACACAATGTTGTAACAATATTTTGGAAAAAACGATAGATGTTTTGGGATGAAAGAAGAGCATTCTTCATGGTTGTAATACGAAGAATGCTCTTTTTTAGTCTGTAATATCGATTAGTTGATAGGAGGAGTGGTACTCCAGCTCTCCTGTGGTAATCACCTGCCAGGAGGTAATGCGGTAAAATGGTTCCTCCTCTGAAGCAGGATAGAGAATGTCCAGCTTGATGGAAAGGCTTTGTAAATCCGAAATAGGCACCAGATAGGATTTGGAATGTCCTACGGTAGAGAAATAGGCTTCTTCACTTTCGGCGCTGAAATAAACGTTCTGTAGTGTCTGGTCGATACTGGCAATATAGCTTTCGGCCTGATTGGTGGCAGCATAGTAAGCAGTGGTGCGGTCAGCAACCTTACGGCTGAGCTTATAGTCCGCATTCGCACTGACAATGGACAGGGTGGCAAACGCCACAAGGCAGAGTACTACGAAAATTAGCAAAATGGAGGAGGTTCCTACATTAACGCGGAATTCTCTTTTTTTACTCATTGGTCACCCTCCTTTCCGGTACATAGCGCTGCACCTGTAAGGTGTAGATGCTTTCGGAAGAGTCTTTGGGATATATGGCAATATTTCCAAGGATAAGGCCATTCTCTCCTGCGGAAAAATTGATGATGGAGATATATTCATTTTCTGCCAGCAGTAAACAAGAATCTCCGGCAGCTACAAGCTGAGGAAAATTTTCCAGCATCTGCACCGGGTCCCCATCGCTGGCCAGAAAACCCTCTGCCAGATTCTGGGCCTGGGTAACGGCATAGGTTAAATCCACCGTGTCCCTGCTGAGTGTGGCGGACTTGACAAACAACCGTACACAGATGGTGCTTGCCAGTGAAAAAAATAAAAGTACAATGATGAACTCCATTAAAAAAAGTCCTGATTTGGAGTGCTTCAAAGGGGCACCTCCTTTACTGGTTATATTCATTGCAATGTGTGGAAATGTACACATGCTGCTCCTGTCCCGGAGAAAGGGTAAAGTATATTTTTAAAAGATTATCGGAAATAAACTCCATGTCCAGATGCTCCAGCTTCATAATGGAGTGCCCTGCGTCCAGAGGGTCGGTACCGATATTGCTGTCCTTTTTCATGAACAGCTCTTTTAAGTAGCCATCGTGGTAATAAAGATAGGTGGCGTAGGTTTCTCCTTTGATATCCTGGGAAAAGACCAGCGCCTCCGTGCCATATAGTTCTCCCAGCTCCACCGAAGAGGCCAGGTCGCTCTGGTGAATCTTCTCTGTAAAATAGGAGCATGCCATACGGGAATCATAATTTTGTGTCATATGGGAAACGGTCTGTTTGTAAATATTGGCGCCCAGGATGACCAGTACAAGGGCAGATAAGGTGAAAACACCAAACAGCGCCAGTACAAACAGCACATCTACGATATGTGGTTTCTCTTTTCTGTCCATCATGGGTTAGTCTCCTAGATAAATAATGGTAATATCCGGAAAAATATTGGAGCCAAAGGGCTGATAGTCCACCCGGAAAAGCTCCTTGTCATAGGTCAGACCATAATGTTCTTCAATATATTCCAGAGTGGGAGGATAGAGCCCTTCCACAGCATAGCACTGAGAAATGCTGCGATGCAGTGCTGTTTCCAGACTTTCTCTCTGTTTGGTTAAAGTGGTGTCGCTGACAGAGGTAATCCCTTTTATAAAAAGAGTGGCAATAATGATAAACAAAATCACCGGCAGGGCATAAATGGTCTTTTTGACATATTCCCAGCGGGAGGGTTCAAAACGGTTTGTCATGATTGCCTCCTTATCCGATGCTGGACATGATGCCCATCAGCGGAAGGATGACCGACAAAAGGATGAGTCCCACAATCACCGAAAGAATGATTACCAGAGTGGGCTCCAGCACCGAAATGATGGACTGCAGTTTTTTATCCGTTTCCTTCTCATATTGGTCCGCAATTTTACGCAGTACCACATCGATATTACCGCTTCGGTAGCCAACGGTAACCATGCGGGAGTGCATATTGTTGAAAATGCCGGAATTCACAAGGGCGTCCGAAAGGTTGTCTCCCTTTTTCAAATCCTCTTTGCATTTTGCAATTTTCTTTTCCATATCCTCATTGCCCACAAGCTCAGCCACCATATCCAGACTGGCAAAGGTATCGATACCACTGCGCAGGGTCATGGACATACCGCTGGCAAAGCGCTGACAGGCGAATTTCTGCATAAAACCCTTGGTAGCGGGGAAACGGGCCAGAAGATGCAAGGCCTTTTCCTGCATAAAGGGGATGGTGAGACTGCTGTAAACCAGGATAAATAATGCCACCAGAAGGAACACACCGATGCCGGAGTAAGTATTTAAAGTCTCTCCCAATTTTAGCAGAGAACCGGCGATACCGGTCATTTCACTGCCCAGCTCTGAGAAAACCTGATTAAAAATGGGAAGAACCTTAGTCATCAGCACAAAGATGACAAGGAACATCATAATAATCATAATCAGTGGATAGGTAATGGCGTTTTTGATATTCTCCTTGATGTTTTCCTCCTTTTCGTAATAGGCAGCAAGAGAAGTAAGACAATCATCCAGATTACCGGATTGTTCGCCCAGCTTAATCAGCTGGATGCAGTACTCTGGGAAGGCCTCTGTGCGGCGTAGTGCCTCATAAAAGGGTTCCCCCTCCTTACAGGTGGCGATGATTTCCTGGATCAGTGCTTGCCCATCCGTGGAACCCGTATCGGATAGAAGGATTTCCATGGCGGAAAATGGTGTGATGCCAGCCTGCACCAGTAGTGCGGTCTGAGATAAAAAGGTGGTAATCTCAGGTGCGGTTAGTTTTTTGTTCATAAAGTTTTCCCCTCATTAATAAATGTATTTTACGGTGTAATTCGACCCATCACCGATAAATTTCTTAAGCTCCTCTTCTCCGGTGCTGGCACCGAAGGTGGGGTCCATCAGACTCCAGGATTTGCCGTCAAACTGAATGATACCGTTTACCCAGCCTATTTCCTTCAAATATACGCTGATCCAGGCATGGTAAGCATCTCCGGCGTACCCTACCTCCAGACGGGTGGGGATGCGCTGGCTCCGCAGCATGCTGGTCATGATGGCGGCGTAATCCAGACAGATGCCTTTGCCGGCTTCTAAGGAAGCGTCAATGTCCGAGATATATCCGGTAAGACTTCCGGAGACGGCGGCGGTGGCCTTGTCGTGGTCATAGTCAATATTTTCAATAATATAATTATAAACCTCTGAGACCAGAGATAAATCCGTATCTACGTACTTGCTAAGCTCAGAGGCAAGCTTTACCGATTTAGTAGTCTCTGTATAGGCACAGTACTGGCTTGGACGCAGATATGGTGCAAACTCATCCGTAAGAGAAATCTGTAAGCTGGTGGTGAAGCAGGTGGAGTAGGAGGTATCCACAATATTCTCGTAAATCCCCACAATGTAGCTGCCGTTTCCGGCGGTCAAGGGGAAGGCTTCAAAGCCATTACCGGAGATATCGTAGGTACACTTGTAGTCATCCGGTCCTGTAAGTATCAGTTTGACTTTGGGGCAGGTACCGGTGTAGCTGACGCAGATATAACCGTCCCCGGCATTGGAGGAGTCGATGGTGACCACGTCATTACCGCAGGTGACGGTACCGGGAGCCTCAGGAAGAGGCACATAGGGGGCGGTATCACGAAAAACGTCCGCAGACGCCTCCTCTAAAGGGGACGCCGCCGGCGGCTTCTCTGCGGAATCTGTACCGGAGGTGCCGGCGGACAGAGAATCCGCGGGAACCTGGGGCGCAGAGGGCGATGGGGTGCCACCACAACCTGCCAGTAAGGTAAAACAAAGGCTATATGAAATTAAGCACAAAAACAGTCTTTTCTTCATAGAAACACCTTTTAATCATTGGTAACAATACCCTAATTATAGGGGAATTGTGGAAAAAAAGGAAGAGAATTGTAAACATATTTTCTTTTCTCGTGTGACTGCGGTGTGACAGGGAGTTTCTATAATGAAATCGTATTAACGGTAAAAGGAGAGGTGTGAACAGTGAAAAAGAGAATGATGATTTTGTGCCTGGCAGTTTTGCTTGTGGGAACCACTGTAATCGGTGGAACGTTTGCCGGATTTAATACAGAGACGGAGCAGCAGGCGACTGCGCAGATTACAACCAAGAGTCTTAGTGTAAATTTGATTGATACAACCATTGAAGATATGCAGACGCCTCTGGCCGGTAGTATAGAGACTATCGGTGAGGAGGATGCTATTATGCCGGGAGATGTGATTCCGGTTTCCAGAAGCATCCAGAACGATGCGGAGTATGATTTATACACCCGTGCCACTATATATAAGCGCTGGGATAAGGATGCACTGGATGCATCCAAGATTCAGCTGGTTTTGGGAAATGAAGAGGACTGGATTGTATGGCATCAGGATGATGAGCAGGTAATTTTGTATTATCGTAATCCTCTGAAGGGGATTTCCGAAAATGGTGCTACAGATGTGACCAGTGAGATGATTTCCGCAGTATCCGTAAGCGGGGACATTGATAATCAGTATACCGGTGCAAATATTATTTTGGAATTTGAGGTGGATGCGGTGCAGATGCTGGCAGCAGATGCGGCTATCCCGGCAGAATGGGGTGTTTATCCCACCTTTGATGAAGAGGGAAGACTCAAGTCTGTATCAGAGTAGTAGAAAGGCTATGGACGATTATGAAAAGAAAATTCTTAGCAATTGCATTAATGATAACCACATTAGTAGGCTCATCCATAACAGTGCTGGCGCAGGGGACTTACCCGACGGTTACCTTCAACGAGGATAAGGTACTGGAGTATGGTAATGTCACGGAGGCTGCTGACGGCAGTATTTCTCTGGGAAATGCTTTTGAGGCAGTACTTCCGGGAGAGACCAGAAGTCAGGTGATTGTACTGAAGAACGATAATGACCAGACAGTAGACTTCTATATGAGTGCGGATGTGGTACAGTCCTTGGAATCGGCGAATAGAGCTTCCGGAGCAGCCTATGAAATCCAGCTTACCTCCGGTGAAAATGTATTTTATGACTCCACCCTTGGTGGATATGACGCCGCATCAGAGGGAAGTGTAGATGGACTTGCGGAGATGAACGAGTCTTTGGAGGGCGATATTTTTGTGACCACCTTGGAAAAGGGAGAGAGCGCGGAGGTGGTGCTTTCCATTACCTTTGACGGGGAGGCCATGGATAATACCAGTCTTTCGGATTATTCCAATGCGCTGGGAGCGTTGGATTTCAATTTCAAGGCGGGCTACGAGGAGCCCAATAGCGAAGAAATTGTGGATGTAGTGGTGACGAAAAAGGGGGACACCATTTACGTCAAGGAGGTTATAGAGATTGAAGAGGAGCCGACTCCTCTGGCAGTAAAGACCGGCGATAATACTATGATTTTCGGCGCCGTATTGGTGCTGGTAATGGGTGTGGTGCTGTTCTTGCTCACCGGTAAGAAGAAGGATAAGAAAAATGCAGCAGTTTTTGTGGGAGCGCTTCTTTGTTTCTCTCTTTCGGCGATGGATGTAAGTGCGGCAAGTACTTATACCGTGACATATCGTCCGGGGAACGTAGGAAACTTTGCACTGGCAGATACTACAGCTACGGATGTGAAGACTATGGCGGAGGAAGTGGCAGAAGCCATGGGTTATTCCTATGACTATGAGGTGACGGAGAATGGTGCAATTAAGCTTTATGTACCCAAGGGAGCGTCTGTTCCAGCGCCGCCCAGTTATATCGTTACCGAAGGAAATTATTTTGCAAAGAATGCGTTGGTCTGGGGACCGGCTCAGGGAGCAGTTGTAGAGAAAAATATTGACTTTGTAGTGGATTATGGAAAGCTGGTGGATGGTGTAGAATATACCATTCAGTACCTGGACAGTGAAGATGGTTCGTCGGTAGCGCCTGTAGCCATTGCTTATGGAAATATCGGAGCAGAAGAGACCGCGGTAGCTCCGGAGACCATCGTACTCAGCGGTGCAACTACTTATGTGCGTGATAGCCAGGCGACACAGAGTATTGTGTTAAGTGAGGATGCATCTGAAAATGTGATTACCTTCTACTATACTGCAACCTTTATTGGGGATGTTACAGAGAATATCATCTATAGAGAATTACCCGGAGAAACTGTAGTAGTGACAGAATATGTAACCATACCGGGTACACCTGTGGAAAATCCCGGAGCGGTACTGGCTCCCGGTCAGGAAGAAGTTCAGATTCCGGAAGAGGAGATTCCATTGGTACCGGCACCGGGCGGTGAAGAGCAGAATCCGCCGGAACCGGAAGGGCCTGTAGAACCGTCTACAGAGACACCGGTGGAAATTCCGGAGGAGGATGTACCACTGGCATCCGCACCGTCCAATGAGGGCGATAAGACCATGGATATCGTAGAAATCGGAGAAGAAGAGATTCCGCTGGCAGATGTGGCTGCGGTGGAAGAAAACAATAACGGCTCCTATATCCTTCTGGGCGTGGCTTTGGTAATGCTTTTGGCAGTTGCAGCAGTGTGGATTAGAGTTGTGGGACGTGCTAAGGTGGTGGAAAAAACGGAAAATAGTGAGGAATAAGTTCGGAAAGAGACTCGTTTATGCGGGTCTCTTTTTTAGAGGGAGATTTGACTTTGCTTTGTTACTATGATAAAGTTTAAATAGCACATTTATGTAGTCTCTTACGAGGGGAGAAGCTATATGAAAGAAGAGAAGAAGGTTGCTACAGCCATATTGTTTGGCAGGCTATGTTTAATATACAACGACATATCGCTTACGGAGGACATTATCCGTTCAGAAATGGTATCAAAATTGCTGGCGTACATATTGCTGCATCATGACAGGGTACTTACGGTTCGGGAGCTTTCTGATATGCTGTGGGGAGAGGATGGAGGCTCGGAGAATCCGGCCGGTGCACTGAAAAATCTGATGTATCGTCTCAGAACGGTGATGAAAAAGCAATTCGGTGACGATGTGCAGTTTTTACATACAAGCCAGGGAGGCTATTATTGGAATCCGGAGATTATAGTGGTTCTGGATACAGAAGAACTGGAGAAAAACGCCAGGGAAGCCAGAGTGGCGGAAACCTTGGATGAGAAGCTGCTTGGCTTTGAAAAGGTACTGGCATTGTATCAGGGAAGTTTTCTGGATAATCACTCCTTTGAACAGTGGGTGGTGCCTATTTCCGCATATTATCACTCTATGTTTATAAATGTGTCCAAGGATTTTGCAAAGATTTGCCAGAAGGAAAAGCTGTATGAGGGTATGGAGCGCGTATGTGCCAAGGCTATACAGTTTGATAATCTGGATGAGGAACTGCATCAGCTGATGCTGGAGGCTATGATTGGGCAGAATAAGCAAAGCCAGGCATTGCAGTATTACGAGGATACGGTAAAGCGCTTTTATGAAGCTTTGGGAACGCGTAATTTTCCGCTTCTGAGAGAGGTGCATGAGGAGATTCTTGCTATGAAGAAGGTGTCCGCCGCCGTGACAATGGAGGAAATCAGTCTGGACATGCAGGAGGGGCGCCCGGAGGGCGCTTACATATGCGGTTATGCAGTATTTCGGGAGTTGTATCGAATTGAGGCCAGAAGAGTGGGACGCTTGGGCATGTCCGAGTATATCATGTATCTGACACTGACAGTAAGAGAAGAGGCGTCGGTTAACGAATCCATGGAGAGATATTTGGTGAACCGGGGGATGGACAGGTTAGAGGAAATCTTGCGAGGAGGTCTTAGAATCGGCGACGTGGCAGCCAGATATAGTGACAGTCAGTTTTTGGTGCTTTTGCCTACTTGCACCTATGAAAGTAGTGAGATGATTGCTGCGCGAATTCAGGAAATGTTCCATGCAGGCGGCAAGAATAGCAAAGTGGAATTAAAATATAGTATAGAAGAAGTGGCTGCAAAGATGTAATGCCAATTGGGAGAAAGGCGAAGATGGCGAATAAGAGTAATTTTCCCCTCAATGGTTTGAGGGTTTGTATTGATAGCATGGCAGATGGGAAAATTTGTGGCTTTTTCTACAGTCCTTTGGATAAAGAAGCCTATGAGGCTCATGGGTTTGAGGATTTTGTATTGAAGGCAGACCATCTGTTTGATAAATATGGTTATCCTCAGGCTTATGTGACAGGACGAAGCTTTCAGGAAGAGCAGCCGGACGAGAATCATTACCGGGGGATGCCCAAGGCAGTGCGCACGGTGGAGGAAATTTTATCCTTCCGTGGGGAATATGCCACCTGTGATATCGTGGTAGAGTCCCGTAAAAATGCCACCTGGCAGGGTATTGTGGGGGATGGCCATGGGAGGATGATTGGCAGATTTGAATGTGTGCTGGATATTACGAAGATTATAAGAGAATATTTGGGTGAATAGCCCCATTGCCGTCGCATTTTTGCGGCGGTTTTCTTTTGGGAAAAAGGTAATTTTTGTAGGAAACAAGTCTTATGTGACCATCATGTGACTGTGAATTGTTATATTACATTCAAGATGAAAATAGAATCACGATAGTAGGATGAGTTTATAGATAGTATTCCATTTGGGAGGACGGCATATGAGAAAGTTATTCCAGAAAGCAATTGCAGTTGTTTTATGTTTTTCATTATTGAATAGTATGGATTTCTCCGCTTTTTTTAATATGGGGAATGTGATGGCAGCGGAGGAATTGCACACCGTGTCAGAGAACAGTTCGGTATCTCAGAATGATGTGGTGTCTGCCGGAGATGCAGGTGAGGATATTACGATTGTTGTTAATCATTATCTGAATGAGGTGGCAGAGGAGAATATGATTTTTGCGCCTGCAGTATATGAAAGCGTCAGTTCAGGCGATACCATCATTAATGTGGTCAGAGAGAATGTGGGATATGCTGCGGAAAGTGTGACTTTGTATGAGGCGGAGGATGGCGTAAAGAGTGGCGAGGGCGAAGCTGTGATGGCAAAGCTTTGGGACAATGGACTGAAGATTGCGCTGGACGGTGATGAGTATGTGATTGATGTTGTGTATCAGGAAACTGTGGGCACGCTGGAGAATGCAGTTACGATTTTTGACTACACCAATGGTAATGCAGCAAATAAGAAGTCTATTAATTATGTAGGAAACTATCCCAGTGATGTTCCGTTCAATCAGAGAATGGGCACTATTGGTGCGAATAAAAATTATATTACATTATGGGAACAGTCAGATGGTGTAGTCAGCAGAAAGTTTAATATCAATGATTATTTTCGTTATGATTATAATGACAATGGTAAGTCATATAGATTGACATACCCTATTATTGAAGGGTTATTGTTAGGACTTGATGGTGAGAATTACCGTAATGTAAATTTCCGTTTTGCTGATCCTGGTTTTTTTGCTAATGATGGCAAGGTTGGAAAGAAGTTAGTAGAAGGTTATGAATTTGTATTTACCCGCACGGGTATGACTTATGATTTGTCAAGTGTGGTTGACGAAGAAAAGAATACAGTTTTAACAGATTTGTCAGAGTTTTTCCCACTACCCGATAATGGAGGAAAGAAAAATGACTTTTTCGGTGTCAGATATGATTTCACATTCAAACTGGGGGATTATGTGGGAGACTTATACTACAGCTTTGTCGGTGATGATGATTTGTGGGTGTGTCTGGACGGAGAGGTAGTACTTGATCTGGGTGGTATCCATGATGCATATCCGGATGCTGATGGAATTTATAAAAATGTTGCATATGCAACCAGTGGTGTCGATATTTGGACGAAAATCTTAGATAAACAAAACTACACATTACAAGATAAAATTGATTTTGTAAATGTAGCGGCAAATGCTGATAAGGAATATCATGTGACAGTGCTCTTTATGGAGCGTGGAGGTTATGAGTCAAACTGTTATATTAGATACATGATGCCTAATGTTGTAGTGGCACCTCCTGTAGTTACCACCACAGCAAGCTTCCCCATTTATAAGGTGGACGCAGACAGCAAGGAGCCAATCAGTGGGGTAGAATTCACTCTTACCTCAGCAGAGAATACTGTTGTAGGTACCGGAACTACCGATGAGAATGGTTATCTTACTTTCTGGGGATTGGATGCAGGTACCTATTATTTGACGGAGACCAAGGCACAGACCGGATATCTCCCGGCAGGCCCGTGGGAAGTGACAGTATCTCAGTCCCAGTCAGAAAATACGATTACACCATATGTGTCCAAGGTGACTTCTGTAGCGGATGCTACCGTGGAGCTGGTAAAGGAAAAAGGTTACTACGTTGTAGAGAATACCTCTGTAGAATCTGTGATGGAGTATGACAAGACAGCAACACTGTTAAATAATCAGGATAGAACCTATACCATTAATATTACTGCACAGATAGAAGAGGCCGACATTTCTTTCCGGAATGTTCAGGTTGTGGACTACATTGACCCACGCTTTGAAATTACGGAAGAGAGCAGGATAGTACTTGAGGCTTCCGGTGCGACATTAGGTACATCCGATGGCATGGAGACAGTTACCTGGAATGGTATTACTTTAACTGATGCGCCTTGGAATGGTTCCATCATTGTGAAGGCTAAGAATGATTTCCTTGGTGGTGATGAGGTTCCTACCAATGGACCGAAGTCCAAACTGGTGGTGAATGGTATGGATTTCAAATTGCCGATTCCTAAAGTGGATGTAAGACTTCTGGAGCTGGATATTGTAGGAGGTGAAACCACCATATTCCTTGGAGAAATGGTTACTCCTTTGGTTTACTGGCAGGGAGAAGTGGAAGGAAGTTTAGAAGCTGATTATACCAATAGTAAGCAGCAGAGCTTCCCATTTACACTTCCGGCATTGAGTGAAGAGAAGTGTCAGGAATTGTTTGCCAAGGGAAGCTGTATCGTACCGTATTCTTATGGAGATATTTTATTTGGTAATCTGGTTTATAAGGTAGAAGGCGCACCTCTTGAAAATCATGAGGCGAAAGCGGTGGGAACTCCTTATGAAACCTATGAATTTGCGGTAACCTATGAGGCGTTTGACAGAACAGAGGGTACTGATAATCTGTTTGATAGTGTAAGTACAGAATGCGAATATGATGTAAATGTAATAGCAGGTACTCTTACGATTAAGAAGACAATCTTTGCTTCGGATTATAAGGCGTTGCAGGGTGATCCTGTATTCAGCTTTAAGATTATGAAGGATGGCCAGTTCTTCGCATATAGAACCCTCCGTTTCAGCGAGATACAGGTATCTTCATTAAAGAAGGTGGATGATACCGTGACCTTAGAGGCAGACATATTTGAAAATCTGGAAAAAGGTGTTTACACAGTAGAAGAGCTGGATACCATGCGATTTACCTGTGTGAAGGTGGAGGCATCTGGAACTGCGTATGAAAGCAGTGATGTGAAGAAAAAAACAGCCGTGTTTGAAATCGGTTATGATGCAGCCGGAGAAGCTACAAAGATAGAGGGACTTGTAGAATTCGCCAATAGAAAAGTAAAGGAGGAGAATTTCTCTGATACGGATGTGGTGAAGAATATCTGTAGCTTCGACGCAGAAGGCAATCTGGTATGGAGTGCTGACGATTTGACCGGTGCACAGGAATAAGAAAGGAGAACGGAGAATTATGAAAATGAAAAGATTAATACCTGCCGTGTTTGCAGCCTCTGTTCTTCTACTTGTAACCGTGGGAACAACTACTGCTCTTATGAAGGCAAGTACAGATGAGCTTGTAAATAATTTTGAACCCGGTAGTGTGAGTACTGAAATATTAGAGGGTGAGGACGGCTTCAAAAATC
>JAFTXD010000078.1 GCA_017461775.1 Lachnospiraceae bacterium | reverse complement strand
TCCGGCCCGGTGGGAATCGCCGTAAATGTAGTGGGTAAAACTTATGATACTGCTAAGGACTATGGCGTAACTGCAGTCGTATGGAGTATGCTGAATATTACCTTACTATTAACCATTAACCTTGGTATTTTGAATTTATTGCCGATTCCGGCATTGGATGGCGGAAGATTGGTATTTATGCTGATTGAAGTGGTACGCGGAAAGCCAATACCTCCGGAGAAAGAAGGTATGGTACATTTCGCAGGATTGATGTTCTTTATGGCACTTATGGTGTTTGTTTTCTTCAACGATCTTAAAAATATTTTTAATTTCTAAATCCATGGGCAGGCTTTGCCTGCCCGAATCTAAAAGCTACATTCGTAGTAAAAATTCATCTTAAAAACAAAATATTAAGAAAATGTAAGGAGGAATTGTATGAGTGAAGTTCGCAGTGCTCTTGTATGGGAAAGGGGCGATGTGTTTCCAAGTCCGCTTACCGTGACCCTGCAGGAGGTCATGGTGCAGAAAAAGCAATTGCTACTGGCCCTTGTGTGCCAGGGAGAAGCAGGGGGGCAGAGTGCCCAGCTTGCAGCCGGTTATCTTGGCGAGAGTATAGTGGGATGGTTCTACAATGAGCTGGTGCAATACTGTAATGCGAAGCCGGAATGTTCGGTCACAGAGCTGGAGCAGCTGCTTAGAGGGCAGTGGGAAAGAGCCCGGAAGGAGTGGCAGGAATATGCCGGGAAGCGGAACTGTGAAGCTGCGGTGGGAATCAGCGGTATTCTCATCTGGGGAAGCGGCTTTGTTGCCATGGGCAATGAGCCGGTGTATGTCTTTAACCGAAGATTTAACAAGCCCCGGAGAAAAAATCTACTCCCGGCAGGAGAAGATGTGATCTTTGCTTCCGGAGAAATCGGAAGCTTCCTTAGCCTTTATCTTGAGAATAAAGGAATGAGTGAAGGGATAAAGGAGGAGGCATTATTGGAAAGTCTGTACGTAGAGAAGGCTATGGAGGAGCATAAGCTGGAGAAACGTCTTGGAGAGCTGGGAAAGGCAGCAGTAAGCCGGATGGATGGGAAGAGCGTAGGAGCAGTAATTCTGGAGGTGGAGCCATGATAAAGAAGGGAACTGTGATTGCAGATACATATCTTATAAAAGAGCAGCTGGGAGAAGGGAGTTGCGGAACGGTTTTTCTTGCCGGCAAGGTGAACGGGGAAGAGCTGTATACATTGAAGCTCAGTGAGGATAAGGAGCTATTGAAGCGAGAGGCATTTCTTTGCGGGCAGATGCAGAGTGAGTATTTCCCAGGCTTTGTGGACTATGGGGAGGATGGTGCATACGGTTATCTGGTGCTGGAATATGTGGAGGGTATCTCCCTGCAGCATCTGCTGGATAAGGGGCGGACCTTTTCAGAAAGGGACGTATTGATTGTAATGGAGAGCATTACGGCGGCACTTTCCCGGCTTCACCACCATAGGATACCCATTGTTCATCTGGATATAAAGCCTGCGAATGTGATTGTTACGACCAAGGGAGAAGTACGTATTATCGATATGGGAGCCGGGAGCCCGGTGGGGGTAAGACAGGGGCGTAAGGGCGGGACCTATGGTTATGGTGCTCCGGAGCAGTTCTGGCAGGGGATATTACCGGGACCGGCGGCGGATGTATATGCCTGTGGTAAGGTGATGGCATATCTGCTGACCGGGAAAAATCCCTGCCAGCCACCCTATGATGTGGAGAAGAAGTTACTTAAGAGTAAGGGCGTGAAGAAATCCTGGCAGCAGGTGATTTTGAAGTGTCTGGAGCAGGAGCCACAGAAGCGTTATCCGGATGGGAAGGCCTTACATAGGGAAATCATGAATTTACAGAAGGCACAGTTAGAGAGAGGGAAAGTGCGAAATAAACAGGGCGTGGATATCATATATTTGAAGAGTATATGGAAGAGTGACTATGAAAGAGTGTGAAACTAAGAGGGTTCTCGGGTAGAAACTGGGGAGCGTTTTTAGTATAATGGAAAATGGACTTGGAAAAGGCTGGTTTGAAAACGATAAATGGTTGAAAATAGGTGAGAAAAATGAAAGAGAAGACAATAGAAGAATTATTAGTAAAGTTAATGCGGGAGTGTGGCTTGGGCAAAATTGTTGCTGATGTTGAATCGGTATCCGGTGGCCTTATGCATCGGATGTACAAGGTAACAACCGATAGTGGGGTATATGCGGTAAAGCATTTAAATGCAGAGATAATGAAAAGACCGGATGCACATGAGAATTATGCAAGAGCAGAAAAAATAGAGAGAATGCTTGAGAAAAGTGATATTCCCATTGTGCCGGCTCTGGAAATTCGTGACAGGAAAATGCAAAAAATTGATAATGACTTTTTCTATGTATTTAAATGGCAGAATGGTAGGATTACCGATTGGAATCATATTTCTAAGGAAGAGTGTTATAAAGCTGGTAGTATTCTCGGGAGAATCCATGCGATTGAGCCCAAGAACGTTGAACGTCAGAGTCCCGAGTTAAGTCAGATAGATTGGCATGGTTATATGTTGAAAGCAAAAGAGGATGCTCCTGAGATTGCATCATTATTGAAAGATAATGAAGAACTTTTGATTTATGTGGAAGGTGAACTGAACAAAGCGAGAGCTTCTTTGCCGGCTATGTCATGCATATCCAATGAGGATATGGATCCTAAGAACATTATGTGGGATAACGGAAAGCCCTGGGTAATTGATTTGGAGTGTCTAGATTATGGAAATCCCATCTCTCATGTCATGCAGCTTGCATTACAATGGTCCGGGATTGTTACTTGTGAGATGGATGTTGACAGGATGGTGGCGTTCTTTGATGGTTATCTGGAGGCATATGATAATTGCTTTCGAGGTTATAGTGATATTGTAGGTGTGGCATATACTTGGGTTGAGTGGCTGGAGCATAATATCCAGAGAGCTTTGGGGAACTGCATTGATGAAGCAGAAAGAGCATTAGGTATTGCTGAAGTAAGAAATACCATTAATAGAATTGCGTATATACATAAAATGGAGCCCCAAATTAAGGCTGCATTAAATATGCGGTTAAATAAAGTGTAACAAAGAGGATATAAATTTATGATTAACTCCAGAAAAATAACAGAAGAAAACTTGGATGCGGTCATGACTAAGCTGTCATAAATATTTTGACTTTGATACAAAATAATACTATAATATAGGCTATATATTTGGGTAAATATGCTCAATTTTTAGTGATTTGGGATGCGTATGAGG
>JAFTXD010000077.1 GCA_017461775.1 Lachnospiraceae bacterium | reverse complement strand
GGTCATTTGTGTTCTCTCCTTTTTCTGTAAAATAAAAGAAGCTCGCCCTTTCTTTCAAAAGGACGAGCTATTACTCGTGTTACCACCTAATGTTCCCATGTTGCTCACGCTTCATGGCTTAGCAAGTATCTAACAATACTTTGGCAAATATCGGTGCCTACCGGCAAAGTCTACTCAGCTAACGCTTTTCAATTTGCTGCTCCGAGATGTACTTCCCTTTGTCCTTCTGGCGCCTCTCACCAACCGGCAACTCTCTGTCAGATGTGAAACAAAGCTACTCTTCTCATCAACGCGTTGAATTATTTTGTTGCAACTTTTTATACATTATACATAGGGGATTGGAGTTTGTCAATCACTAATTCCTTCATCTCTCGTATTTATTTTCCAACTAATGCACATACTATCCTCGAAAGGATGGTACCATATATGTCAGTTCAAAAATTTAAATCTCTTTATGATGACGGAAACATTCCCCAAATTGATTTACCTCAGGATGAAGGAAATCTCTCCGCCCCCGTTAATTCACAAAAAGAATCTAATGTGTTAAAAGCAGGAAGTTATTCAGAATCCGTTCGCTCTGCTACCAATGTAGAACCGTTACCTGAATCCTTCCGTCCCAGAAAAGATGGACCGGGTGGGGAATAATCCCTCCCGGTTCTATTTATTCACCATCAGTTTCACCATAGCCTGATTCAGTCCATCCACTGTCAGTTTATACATAGGGAACAGTTCTTTAATTGCAGTCTCCGCCTCTCGCCACGGGGCGCGTCCCGGAGCCATCTTAGGATTCAGCCAGACCACCTTCTTGTATTTACGTTTAACCAGCTGCAACCAGTCCCAGCCGGACAAACCACCATTGGGACCACGATAGTTGCCGGTGGTAGAATACAATTCCTCCGGCGCCATTGCTGCGTCCCCTACGATGATTACCTTATAATCACTATCTACATTGCAAAATACCCACGCAGTATCTACCCAATCACCATTCTCACATTCCGGTGTCTTATATAACTTGCTATAGATACAATTGTGGAAATAATAGGTTTTCACATCCTTATAATGGTTAGACTTGTGTACTGCCTGGAACAAGTCATTCAATAAATTACTAAAGGGTATCATGGTACCACCGGAATCCATCAAAAGAAGCAGCTTCACCGCATTCTTTCGTGGCTTCTTCATTACTATCTGAAGACAACCTCCATTGTTACAGGTTTTGTCCACGGTTCCGTCAATGTCCAGCTCGGTTTCAGGGATATCCAGTCTGGATGAAAACTGACGCAGCTTGCGGAAAGCCATCTGGAACTGTCTGTTATCCAATACTCTGTCATCACGGAAATCACGATACTTTCTGGCGCCTACCACGGCAAAGGCAGACTGATAGCCGGTCTTACCGCCTACACGGACCCCACCTACATTACCACCCATATTACCAAAGGAGGTCTTACCCATAGTACCAATCCAGTAACTACCACCATTGTGTTCACTGTCCTGATCCTTCAGACGCTGGCGAAACTTCTCCTCTACGTCTTCCTTATCTACCATGATTTCCTCCACCTGATTTAGGTGAGAACGTGCCTCTTCATGGGCTAACTCCATCATATCGGACTTGTCCAGCCAGCGAAGCATTTCTGCCCCTACCTCTGTTTCACGCTGAACTGCCTTGAAGGTTTCCTCAAAAGCAATATCAAATTTATCAAAATCTGTTTCGCTCTTCACCAAAATCATGCGAGCCACATAGTAAAATTTTGTTAATGAACTGCCACACAAGTCCTTGTCTAAGGCCTCTTGTAAGGTCAGCCACTCCCCCAAGGTCACATGCAATCCTTTTGCACGAAGAGCATGAAAAAATTTTATGAACATATTACACCCCTTGCATAATGCAAGCCATGCTTGCGTTACTGCCTTAATAGAAAGTGAAAAATTTTTTGATTTTTCACACTACAACTGTCCCTTCGAATTTCTGACTATCTCTAAGTCCTCGTCCTTTTTCACCACTACGCCGATAAAGGGCAATGCAGACTTAATCGTGTTGGTAGGAATACCACCTATTTGCAATGCATTTACCCAATCAATCAGCTCTGAAGTACTGGGCTTCTTGCGAATATCACGAATGGCACGGATGCTGTAAAATACTTCCATAGCATTCTTTAACAGATTCTCTTCTACATTCGGAAAATGTACCCTTACGATTTCCTGCATCAGCTCCTCACTCGGGAAATCAATATAGTGGAAAATACATCTGCGCAGGAATGCATCCGGCAATTCCTTTTCTGCATTGGACGTAATGATAACGATAGGTCTGTGTTTTGCCTTAATGCTTTCTTTGGTTTCATTGATGTAGAATTCCATTTGGTCAAGCTCCCACAACAAGTCATTGGGAAACTCCAAGTCTGCCTTGTCGATTTCATCAATCAAAAGAACTACCTGTTCCTCACTGGCAAATGCCTCTCCCAGTTTACCAAGCTTAATGTATCTGGCAATATCGTCTACGCCTTCTTCTCCAAACTGTCCATCATACAATCTCTGGATGGTATCATAAACGTACAAGCCTTCCTGCGCTTTCGTGGTAGACTTAATATTCCAAATCAAAAGTCTCTTACCCAAAGACTTTGCTACTGCTTCTGCCAGCATGGTCTTACCGGTACCGGGCTCTCCCTTAATTAAAAGAGGCTTCTTTAATGCAATGGCTATATTTACACTTGCCATCAATTCC
>JAFTXD010000076.1 GCA_017461775.1 Lachnospiraceae bacterium | reverse complement strand
TTGCTTATCAGGCGATGGAAAGTAAGGATGCGGAGAGCGTTTCCATAATTGTAATGAACCCGAAAAATGGTGAGATATATGCCATGGCAAGCGTGCCGGAGTTTAATCCCAATGAACCCTTTACTTTGCCGGAGGAGTCAAATGACTTGACCGGAGAGGCAAGGCAGGATGCGTTAAATCAGATGTGGCGTAACGGCTGTGTGAATGATACCTATGAGCCGGGATCTACCTTTAAGGTAATCACGGGAGCTGCCGGTTTGGAAGAGGGGGTAGTTACCAAGGAAACGGGTTTCTCCTGTCCGGGATATATCATTGTGGAAGATCGTAAAATCTAATGTCACAAGGTGGGAGGGCATGGAAGTCTGACCTTTGAAGGTGCTACAATGGCTTCCTGTAATCCAAGCTACATCAACGTTGGTCTGAGGCTTGGAATTGAAAAATATTACGATTATTTTGAAGAGTTTGGTTTGTTTCATAAGACCGGAATCGATTTGCCCGGAGAGGCGGGAACCATTATGCATAAGGAAGAAAATATGGGACTTGTGGAGTTGGCCTGTGTTGCTTTTGGGCAGTCCTTTCAGATTACACCCATTCAATTGTTAACTACCATCTCTTCCATTATTAATGGAGGAACCAGAATCACGCCACATTTCGGAAACTATATTGCTGACCCAAGTGGTGTGGCAACCCAGCAACTGGTTTTTCCGGAGGTCAGTGGCATCGTGTCGGAGGAAACCAGCAGGACTATGAGAGAGATGCTGGAAAAGGTAGTATCCGAGGGTGGTGGAAGCAATGGTAAGGTAGAAGGCTTTTCCGTAGGTGGTAAAACCGCAACCAGTCAGACACTTCCCCGAGGAACAGGACGATATATTTCCTCCTTTGTAGGCTTTGCACCGGCGGAGGATCCTCAGGTGATTGCCATTGCCATTGTCACAAATCCCAAGGGGCTCTATTACGGTGGTCTGGTTGCAGCACCTATTATCCGTCAATTGTATGAAAATATCCTGCCGTATCTGGGGATTGCCGGAAATTAACTTATTTCTTGCGACAAGTGTCGGCTTAGATTATAATCAATAAGAATAAAGGTTACATATGGAAGGAAGAATCATGTTAAGAGGAAAGCGATGTTTAGTAGTCGGCTGTGGCATCAGTGGTGTGGGAGCCGTTACTTTATTAGATAAAATGGAGGCGGAGATTATTTTCTTCGATGGAAATAAAGATTTGACGCCGGAACAATTAAAGGAGAAGGTGCCGCAAGGGATTGCTGCGGTGTGTTATACGGGAGAGCTTCCGGAGGAGGTTTATGAAACCATTCAAGTAGTGGTTCTAAGTCCCGGAGTTCCTACGGATATTCCTATGGTGAACAGATTAAGGGAGCAGGGAGCGTCTATTATCGGAGAAATTGAGCTTGGATATATGGTAGAGCAGGGTAAGGTAATTGCCATTACCGGTACCAACGGTAAGACTACCACTACCACTTTGGTGGGCGAGATTATGAAGGCTCATGTGGGAGAAGAGAAAACCTTTGTGGTCGGTAATATCGGCTATCCTTATACCTTGGAGGCATTGAAGACTTCGAAGGGTTCCGTAACGGTGGGAGAGCTTAGCAGCTTCCAGCTGGAGACTGTGCAAACCTTCCATCCTGCCGTTTCTGCTATTTTAAATGTGACTCCGGATCATTTAAATCGTCACTATACCATGGAAGCTTACGCAGGAGCAAAGGAAAGAATTGCCATGTTCCAGACTCCGGAGGAGACCTGTGTACTTAATTACGAGAATGAATACACAAAGGCTTTCGGCGAGAAGTGTCAGGCAAAGGTGGTTTATTTTTCTTCTGCAAGAAAGCTGGAAGATGGATTTTTCCTTGACGGAGAGATGATTTGTCAGGCGAAGGACGGAGTTGTGACGGAGATTATGAACATCCATACGGATATGAATCTGGTGGGAATCTGTAATGTGGAAAATGTAATGGCTGCTATTGCCATTGCCCAGGCAATGGAGGTTCCGATGGATACCATTTTATCTGTAATCAAAACCTTTCGTGCGGTGGAACATCGTATTGAATTCGTAGCAACCAAGCGAGGCGTTGATTATTACAATGATTCTAAGGGTACCAATCCGGATGCGGCAATTCAGGGAATCAAGGCAATGAGTAAGCCTACTATCTTAATTGGTGGCGGCTATGATAAGCATAGCGAGTACGATGAGTGGATTGAAGCCGTTGGGGAGAAGGTAAAGTGGCTGGTACTGATTGGTCAGACCAGAGAGAAGATTGCACAATGTGCAAGAGAACATGGATTTGAAAATATAAAGATGGCAGATACCTTTGAGGAATGTCTTGCACTTTGTACCGAGCTTGCAGAAGAAGGAGATGCGGTACTTTTATCGCCTGCCTGTGCAAGCTGGGGAATGTTCCCGAACTATGAGGTGAGAGGCAAAATTTTTAAAGATTACGTAAATGGTCTTAAGGAGTGAATTTCGTGAAAAAAACTAAAAAGAACTACACGGAATACTATTTTGATTATAGTCTTTTGTTTATCGTATTGTTTCTGGTAGGCTTCGGACTGATGATGATATATTCCGTAAGCTCTTATGAGGCATATGCCAATTACGGTAATGAGGCCTTTTTCCTGATTAAGCAGCTTCGTTCCGTGATTATCGGTTTGATAGGTATGGCTGTGGTAACCTTTGTACCTTATCACTGGTATGAAAAGCTTTACGGCTGGGGATATCTTGTCAGCTGTGTTTTATTGGCATTGGTTCCTTTTATTGGTATTGAATCTCATGGTGTAAAGAGATGGCTACCATTGCCGGGTGGTTTTCAGTTCCAGCCGGCGGAGATTGCTAAAATTGCAGTAATTCTTTTCTGTGCAACTATGATTTGTAAGATGGGAAAGGGTGCAAGAAAGCTGGGCGGAAATGCATTATTACTTATTGCCAGTGCTGTTATGGCCCTTATGGTTTATTTTTGTACCTCTAACCTTAGTTCTGCAATCATTGTACTGGGAATCGGCGTGGTAATGATTTTTATTGAAAATCGTAACTACAGCGTGTTTGTGATATTTGCTGTTCTGGCTGTTGTGGCTATCGTTGCATTTGTAATGTATATGAAGAACGTGGGAATGGAGGATGGTCTGAGCTGGCGTTTTGAGAGAATTGTAGCGTGGCTTGATCCGGAGGCTCACTCCCAGGGCAAAGGCTTCCAGACCGTACAGGCATTATATGCTATTGGTTCCGGCGGTATCTGGGGTAAGGGTCTGGGTCAAAGTATGCAGAAGCTGGGCTTCATCCCTGAGGCACAGAACGACATGATTTTCTCGGTAATCTGTGAAGAACTTGGACTTTTCGGCGGTATTTTGATTATTGTATTATTTTTGATTCTTTTATGGAGAATGGTCATTATCGCTATCAATGCTCAGGATTTATTTGGTTCACAGCTTGTCATCGGTGTTGTAGCCCAGATTGCCATACAGGTAATACTGAATATTGCCGTTGTAACGAATACGATTC
>JAFTXD010000075.1 GCA_017461775.1 Lachnospiraceae bacterium | reverse complement strand
GCCTTCTTGTGAAGGGAATTGTATCCTTTCTGTAAAGCAGGAGCAGTTGACTTCTTAACTGCAGTCTGGCGACCTTTTCTTACTAACTGGTTAAATGTTGGCATTCTGTTTCACCTCTTTCTCTTTCTACAAATTTTTGTTTCTGCCCACGATGTATTTTTGCGCAAAAATAAAAATGCATTCGCGTGCACACTAGGATAGTATACTTGTTCGCGAATGCATTGTCAACTAAATTTTATTCGATTTTTAAAGGTTTTCCTTGAAATTTACACGGTTTTCTCCTGAGAAACCTGCTGCTGTGCCTTCAACGCTTCCTCCTCGGCCTTTTTCACAAGCTTATGATGAGCATTACCTTCCACCAGTTTGGAAATCAAACTGGCAACTACAATGAGAATTCCCAGCACTGCTGCAAGAGGTTCCACGAAAACTCCTGCCAGAATCAGAATCACCGCGATAAAATATATTAACCAGCTGTTGTCACTGTTATTTTTCTTCATAATCCCACCTCCAAAACACGCACCTTTGGTACTTATGTCCTATGTTCATTATAGAACTTTTTGCTTCTGATGTAAATGGGACAAATAAAATTTCTACCACTCCAGCTCATCCAGATATCTGGACAGCGCATCCTGCCAGGTAGGAAGAGGCTCAAAGCCATTTTCTACCAGCTTCGATTTATCCAGACGACTGTTAAATGGTCTTGCCGCCTTGGATACACCATACTCCGCCGTTGTTACCGGCGCCACTGTCAAACGGTCCGTGGAATACTCTGTATGTCCCTTTTCCACTGCCTGCCGGAAAATCTCCACAGTAAAGTCGTACCAGCTGATATAACCGCCTTCGTTGGTAGCATGATAATAGCCATACTTCTCTGTCTCAATCATGTCCACCAGAAGTCTTGCCAGATCATAGGTATAAGTAGGAGTACCAATCTGGTCACAAACTACCGTAAGCTTATCATGGGTCTTTCCTACATTTAACATAGTCTTGATAAAATTCTTACCATTCTTACCAAATACCCAGGCAATACGCACGATGAAATACTTTTCCAGATTCTCCGAAACTGCCAGCTCTCCCTCCAGCTTGGTCTTACCATACACACTTAAAGGGGCATAATCTGTGCAATCCGGATGCCAGGGTGTCTCACCCTGGCCATCAAATACATAGTCGGTGGAAATATACATCATCTTAATGTCCAATTCTTTACAAACCTTGGCAATATTCTCCGTACCCACACCATTTACCTGATGCACCTTTTCCTGCTTATCCTCATCCTCTGCCAAATCCACGGCAGTCCATGCCGCACAGTGAATCACTGCATCGGGAGCACTCTCCTTTATTACCTTATCCACGGAGACGCTGTCTGTGATATCCATCTCTTCAATATCCACTCCAACTGCTACATGTCCCCTTTTTTCCAGCTCGTTTACCACATCGAAACCAAGCTGTCCCTTCACACCGGTTACTAATACTTTCATACACCCTCCTAATAAGCATCATCATGCTTCAATAATACTAAAACAGTTTTAAAAATAAGACGTATATCTAAGCCAATAGACCAATTATCAATATACTCCACATCCAACTCTACGATTTCATCAAAGTTGGTAATATTACTGCGACCACTGACCTGCCACATACCGGTAAGTCCCGGCTTAATACTAATTCGCCTCCAGTGGTTACGCTCATACTTCTCCACTTCGTCCACGGTGGGTGGTCTGGTTCCCACCAGACTCATGCTTCCAAACAAGATATTGAAAAACTGCGGCAACTCATCGATACTGAGCTTACGGATAACCTTCCCCACCTTAGTGATACGTGGGTCGTCCTTCATCTTAAACATGACTCCGCCTTCGATTTCATTCTGAGCCATCAGTTCTTTCTTACGTTCTTCTGCATCAATATACATACTACGGAACTTATAAATCTTAAAGTGTCTTCCGTTCTGCCCCACACGGGTCTGTTTAAAAAGAACCGGTCCCGGCGAATCCAGCTTAATTGCAATGGCTGTCACCAGCATAATGGGCGAAAATACAATACATCCCACCAGACCGGCTACAATATCCATCATCCTCTTAATTACCTGCTCGTAAGTATTTAAACTGATGGTATGGTAGGTAATCACCGGATAGGTACCCACTGTGCTCACGTAGCTGTTGGCCCGTCGACGCTTATAAAAATCTACCACCAGACGCACCGTTACTCCCATGTCAATGCAGAGATCCACATATCTCTGAGTAAAAGGCACTTCCACACCCTGCTTCTGGATAATATACACCTGGTCAATATGATGCTCACGCACCAGTTCTTCCAAGTCATCCAGACATCCCAGATATATGCCCTCCTCCGCCTGCTCCATATCCTCTTTTGTCATAGCGATATATCCGATATGATTGATGCGGATGCTTGTCTTTTCCAGGAAATAACGGAACTTATTAAACTGCCCCACTCTTCCCACAAACACGGTTCTGGGTGCATTCTTACTTCCCAGCTTATTCATGAAGGGACGTACCAGAAACATCTTAATACATACCAGCACATAAGCAACTATCAGGAAGTAGAAATAAAATTTTCTACCAGAAGCCGTTATGGGCATAAAACCCATCATCGCAGCCGTAGCCACGGTAGCCAGCAGGAAGGACTTGGTAATCTTCCTATGTACCCTGTCCAGATAATAAAACATGGTCACATTATATAAGTATTGTTCCTTATTAGACAATACATATATTAAGATAAAAACTGCTGCCAGAATACTAAACTGCAAAAACAAGCTTTTATCAACAGAATTCCCCTGTAACAGCAAGGTCACCACAAATGCTGCCATCACAAGCAAAATATCAATTAATAACTGAAAAGTATTGGTATTTGCACCTGAATTTGATTTATTCATTCGTACTCCTTATGGATGTAAACTCTCCCCACTACTCACGGTATCCCCGGCACTGACCGTTTCTGCACCGGCTTCTCCTGTTACTTCGATATAAACCGGACTTCCGGTTAAGCCCACCGTTATTTGCCCATTCTCCACCAAAAGCGCAGTGCGATTTCCCATGGAATCAATCACTGTCGCCTGGCTTCCGTTTACGGAAAACACAACCTGTTCCTCCGCCTTCCACTGATCATTCCATGGAAGATTTGGTGTTCTCACAAAATCATAACCGATATCATTAGAAAGCCGCGCCACATTTGACCACGCCACATACACGGTTTTCCCTTCCTGGGAACTCTCCGCCGTAAATACTCTGGCCGTATCGGAGTCTGTAGAAATCTCCTGACATGCAACAGTTCCATCCAATGCACGGGTCATGTTCGCAAAGGCGATTGCCGAAGGCTTCGGCATGATGCGTCCGTAGTAATCCTGGTCATAGAACAGACCAAAATTGTCCTCCTGATCTTTTGCTGAAATTCCCTTAAAAAGATTCTGCTGGTCGTATAGATTATATACCTCTACAACCTCCGCTCCATAATTCAGTGCCAGAACACATTCACGAATGGTATAGTCTGCCTGACTGCGTAAATCCACACCACTGGATACCCCTGCTGTTTCCAGAGCCGTGGTAGGATAGCCGACTTCCCCCACGTACCAGGTTTTGTCGCCAGATTGCTCTAAAAATGCTTTTGTACGGATATAGGAGCTCTCTACTACAAGCTCCACTCCCGGGTCCTGTGTATAGTCCGGAGAATGTGGGAATCCATACGCATGGGTTACAAACACATCCTGCTTGTCAAACAAACCGGCTTCCACGGACTGCTCCATCCAGTTTACGTGGCTGAGGCCAATTCCGGCGCCTCCCACATTGATTCCAAAGGTATTTTTCACACTGCGATATCCGGCGTCAAAATAATTGGCCACGTATTCGCTTACACCATTTGCCACACTGCCGCCACTATAAGACAGGTTATATTCATTGCCAATCTGGCAGTCACTTAAATACTTTCCTATCTGGGCCATGGCATTATTTATCTCATTCTCATAAGCTGCTGCCGTACCTGCAGTAGGTGCCACCCAGCCATCCATCAACAGATACTGTCCATTCACCCGGATTCCATTGGATGTCAAACGCTCCAAATAGGTAGATAAGAGCGAGTAATCATTGGATAAATAATCCGGCTCAGACAAGCACACACGCACATTTCCGGCACCGATATTCTTAAGAATCCATGCGGTAGTATCGTTGGCCTCGTACTGTCCAAAACGCACACCACTGACACCGAAGGAACCACCCGAGCTATACGCATAATCATCCAAAAGAGCAAAGGTATACAGCTCACGATGAGAATCATTTTCTCCCTTCACTGTATAATCCAGGAAAAAGATTCCTCTCCGGGAGGTCTCCAAATGAACGGGCACTGTCGCGGGCTTTCCTGCCTGTATTGCCACTTCCCGGTCCGCTGAAAGCACCACATTGCCATCATAATCATACAGCTGATAGCTCACCTGTACCGCGGCTTCCTTTCCGCCCAAGCATGCCACATCAATTCCTAAATCCACAACATCTCCGAAATAAATGGTTGCCGCACTCTGTCTGGATGTCTGCTCAGAAACACATGCGGAGAATTCGTATCCACGACTCTTAAATAAGGCATCACCATCTGCATTTGATGTCTGGTTAAGATTTTCAAATACCAAATCGTAGGTAATGGTATATTCACTCAATGCGCCACCGGAAATGGTTATCGGAATATGTACATCCGGATATTCCTCAAAAAGAACCATCTTTTCCCCATCTGTTCCGCGGACGAAGGTATACACCTTATGATGGTCTCCCACGGTAAGAGCCGTAACAATTCCCTCCTGCTCTAAATAGGGGAAATCCCCATTTTCCGGATACACCCAGTGAGAAGCAATCTTCTTTTCCACGGAAGAATAGCCCGCCGGACAATTTCTGGCAAGAACTGCCCCCGCGACGGTTGTGCTGTTAGTGATTCCACTGACAGATGCCTGTACCTCCACAGAATCCTCATGAAAACGATACACATTATAGGCAGAAGAACCATCGGACATCATATAAGAAACCGTAACACTTCCATCTCCATTATCCACAAAACCATTCACAAAGCTTGCACAGGTGTACTGCCAGGACACCCCATCAATCATCATGTAGGTACCACCGCCGGATAATGCCTCCAGAATTGTGCCATCCTCATTTACAAAGGAAAAGCTCTCCCGTCCATCGGTGGTTATTACATAACAATAACCATCTCCATCGTATCGATAATAAACATCCTCCGCTGACCAGCTGCTTAAGGGAACCTCTCCATCCTCAATAATAACAGAATCCTCTACAGTTCCCCCTATAGTAAATACCAGAAGGTACATACACAAAACCGTGGCAACTCCACGGAAGAGTATTTTCCATTTATCAAATCTGTTTTCCATAAGCCCTCCAGTACCTCTTCATACTTCCCTTACTATTATACATGTTCTTTTAAAGATTCTCCACCATAAAAGCTAATGCCGCATACATTTCGTCCAGCTCCAAAGTATGTCCCTGGTTTTCCTTCACAACCAGACTTACCTTCTTCCCGGCGGCCAACGCCTCCTGGTAGAAGGTTGCATTCCCCGCGGGCGGCACCACAGTATCTGCCGTTCCACACATCAAAAATAAAGCGGTCTCCTTTTCATTTAGCAGCTTATCATATGGAGATAAAGACATCATTGCAGCTTCCATTTCTTTCCACTTATCACTATCCGCTTCCAGCACCGAACCTTCATTTGTATGATACCTATGAATTACATCCACACCTTCAAAGGAAGTAAAATCCGGGGTTCCGCAGAAAGACACTGCTGCCTTGATTTCGTGCTCACCATATGCAGAATAGTAAAGAGAAGCCAACGCTCCAAGGGATACACCGCAAAGTCCTACCCTGCTTTCATCCACATACTCTGACTGACAGCCAAAATCGATGATTTTACCCATATTTTCTACGGTTCCCTGCAAAATCTCCGCTACGATGCGGGATTTTCCATCCGCAAGCTCACCGTAACCCACAGCGTCCGGTGTGATTACTATATATCCCTGTGCAGCGAAAGATTTCGCCAGCTCTATCACACTGTCCTTATCTGTAGTAAGACCATGCTGCATGACAACAAGCGGCATCCTTGTCTGATTATCGCAGAATACAACATTCACCGGTACCCCTTCGATAACAACTCTTTCCGCCTTTAATTCCCCTTCTCCGCGAAACAAGCCATTAAATTCCTCTACAGAAATCGACTGCTCCCGGTAATCTACATCCTGACTAACTTCCTCAGAATTTGCAATTGGGGAACTTTCCTCCTGCATTCCCTTGGAAAAAGCATCCTCACCAATGCAGAAATAAGCCTTTCCAAACAGAAAAACAGCGAGCAGTGCAAACACAATTGCAAATACAGATAACAAACCAATTCTTTTATCTCTCTTCATTTGTTTTCTCCCAAAATAACCTTGTACATCAAACAAAATAATTTAAAAACTTTATTTTCTCACTTAATTTCATCAAAATCACACCACTTATCATTGCAGTTCCAATTACAAGAATATATAAAACACCGGATGGTGGATTTAAAAATTCAAATATTATAACTAACAAGGGATGTACATAATAAATATACCCCGACATCCTCTTACAAAATGGTGCTGCCTTACTCCACTGCGGCATGGGATTTCTCAGCAAAAGAGCCATCAACATAAAAGCCATGGGATAAAGCATAACAAATACCTCCGGCCTGTCCGGATCTCCGATTGTCATGGCCAAAAACAAAATCTCTACAACATACAGCACGGATGCAATACCATAGAGCCATCCAAATTTCTTTCCATCCATAGCGATGATTTTCTCTTCCATTACATTCAGCCAGTACCCCAGCATAAAATAAGGAAGCCCCATACAAAAAATACCTCGGATGATAAAAAATACCTCCTGATACTCCCCATACAGTACATTTAACACAGGAATTTTTGCTCCCACCACGTAATAGGAAGAACCCAGATTACCGATTACAAACAGAATCATAGAAAGGATTGTTAAAACAAACACACCCTTCTTTCCTCCCAAACGATTACATATCGTAACAAAAACCACCGAATAAATCAAGGCTACCAGGAACCAAAAATGAGGATAACTTCCCTCTGTAAAGAAGAAAATTACTCTTTCCACCAAAAAAGTACCAATATCAGCATCCCCCAGAATAATGTTATCCACAAAGCTTGCCGCATAGTATACCACCGTCCACACTGCATACACCATAAGAAGGGATTTCATCTGCTTTTTGAAAATATCTTTCTTATCAATAGACTTTATGTAATAATAACCCGATATCGCAAAAAAGAATGATACACTGACTCTGGGCGCATAACGGGATACAACCATATACAACACCCCGCCATATTCTCTAAAAATATATGTGTGGCAAATAACCACCGCCAATGCTGCCAACAAACGCATCACGTCTAAGGAATAATTTCTTTGCTTCATATACACCTCTTTATCTTTTCGTTACCAGTTCTTTTGCCAACATCACATGTTTTTTCAGACTCTTTCTGGTAATCCACAAGTATATCAGATATGTGATTAAGTAAGTCAATATTGCATAATGATAGGGGAAGAACATGCTGCTGATGATGAAAATCGCAACCACCACACTCTCCATCACATTTGCAGAAAAAGTATTCACTCCCACATAGCGTCCCAGGAGAATCTCTGACAAAACGCTCTTAAATACCATAAGTATTACAATGGCAACAACTGCCAAATCCAGATTATTCCACGCATAAACGGTTACCAAAGACAATAAAACACTTACCGCAACGGATATTCCGTTTACCAGAAGGATTTCATTTTCTTTTCTGTATGCTTTCTGGTAAGTATTAATCAAAGCATAGTATCTGGTTTCATATAAGCATATGGGAAGCAAAATCGCCAGATATTTCAAACTATCTGCATACTGTGGGAGCCATGCAGATAATATTACTTTCATTGGAACAAAGAAAAGGAGAACAAACAAAATGGGCACGGTCAGAACTGCACGCATGGTCTCGTACAGCTCATTGAGCTTATTCTTCTCCAAATTTTTCAGTACCGGAAAAAGCACAATGCTCACTGCACTGATACAGGTAACCAGCATATTGGACAGGCTCAATGTCAGGGATACCTTTCCAAACACCACCGTTCCCCAGTTCTGTTCAATCATAAACCGGACAACACCGATAATCAGCTGGCTGGCCAGATTCGCCAATAAGAGCTTGAAGCCAATACTGATAATCTCCCTGGTTTCTCCAAACTCCGCTTTCCCATATCCGGCTTTACAAAATACCACATCCCTGCAGACCACCATAGCATATATCATGGAGATGATACGCGCACCGATTTCCGCTGCTATCAACACCCGGAAATCACGTACCCCCAGTAGTAAAAATACAATGGTGAAGCCAAAGAATAACATTCTTTCCGAGGTTACGATTTTCGCATATTCCTGTATACGATTGGTTGCCTGCAAAACGCTCTGCAAAAAGTAGCGCAAAATATCAAACAGGGAAGATACCAGCGCCAGTGAGAGAATTAAGCTCTTATATTCTCCACTTAAGAACAGACAGGCACAACCGGCGCCAACCAGACAAAATACAATTTCATATATCGCCAGCGCCCAAAACTGGGAACCGATTAGCTTAGGCTCTAATTCGTCATACTCCTTACCGCCGTGCTTTAAATAAATTCCCTCGCAAAAGCCTAAAGAAGAATAGGCGGTATAAGTCACATAAAACAAATACAACTGCCAGTAGCTATACTCTTCTACCCCCAAAAGCTTGGGCAGAAGCAGCGTTAATACGATGGAAATCAGCAAACGTATTATATTCGCAGAAAGAGCATGAAGAAAGCCCTTTAGAAACTTCTTAAATTTTCCATTCATTCTTGTCACCAATTCACCTACAAACTATCTAAAAAACACCCACTTAAATGGTACCGCATCATACCAGCCCACATAACACACTTCGTAAAGAAATTTCACAGCCAATACGCCCACCACTATCATATATAACACAATCCGCCTGTTTCTGCGATGCTCCCGCATCACCATTCTCGGGAAGAGAAGGGAGGTAACAAAGGAAAACAGTATGGTAATTCGGGACATCTGTGGTATCGCCGAAGAAAATAAGGTACTGATTGTTGCTGCGAAGTAAATGTACAGAAGCAGATTGTATTCCTTATCCTGCACACCCTCCCCGTTCTCACCGGAAAGCTTGGAATGCTTGTCATAGTAGGCATAATAGAACAATAATAGCACCAAAAAGCCCAAACTCACCAAAAAGCCCACCAAATTAAAGTTACTTGCATAATACGCGGAATCAAAGTACCAACTATACTTGGTTTTGGAAACAACGAATACCAATAATTTTTTCAGCACGGGTAAAAGTACACACAAACCGGCAAAGGAATAACAAATCACCGGTACACAGACCTTTACCCCGTATAAAAAGTATACAGGGAAATACAAAACCGCACTCAGATGTATGGTACTTGCAATCAGCATCCAGAAAAAGTACCGTTTCCAGTCCCTTGCCTTTACGTACTTAAACGCATAAAGAAAAATAGACATGGCAATGGCCTGACGAAGCTGATTCTGGGAATTAAAATAATCTCCCGCCAACACATACACCAAAATGGAGAATGCCGGATTTACGCTCTGGTCCATAATTGCCTTGAACATAAATACGCCGATAATCAAAGCACAGGCAGCAAACAACCACCAGGAATCTTTTGTAAATACAGAAATCACTTTATTGAGTAAATTGAATCCGGGTTCCGTAAACTTATCTATGCCTGCGTCAATTTTATGAAAATACTCATCATAAATCGGCCAGTCCGTTCCCACCTCATACCGAAATACCGATACAAAGGTCATGGGCAAAAACGCCAGCACACATAAGGTTCTATAGGTTCCCTGCAGGCTTTTTACCTTCTTTACATTTGCCGCATAAGATGCACATATCATCGATAATAATACTGCAACTACATAATACATCATATATTCTACCCTTCTCGGTAACGCTTACTGTATTCTCCACACATTACGGGAATACTGTATTTCTCCTCCACGTCTGCCTTTGCCCTTTCGGTAATCTTCTGCAAATCCCACTTACCGTTCTTAATTTCTTTAATTAATGCAACAATATCTTCTGCAGTATCACCGATAAAGCCATTCACGCCGTGCACAATCACATCTCTGTTACCGATAACATCCGTTACAATGCAGACCTTTTTCAAATACATAGCCTCCAAAAGCGAAATGGGAAGCCCCTCCCACAAGGACGTCAGCAGAAAAATATCCACCTGCTCCAGACGGCGAATCGCTTCCTCATGCTCACACCAGCCGGTAATTTCTACATTGGATGCCTTGAGGAAATCTTCCATCTCTCCCATGCCAATCCAGATAAAGGTATCCTCCGGCAAATGCTCCGCCACTTGATTAAACAGCTCCGGGTTCTTCTGATAACATACCCTTCCCAGCGTTCCAATTACCGGCTTTGTACTACTTTTTACCACCGATTGTCCGGAGGCCTCCACCAGCTGGGGCGTTAACTCTATACCATTATTAATATAAGAGGCACGTCTTGTCAATTTCCGGGCCTCTTTGTACTCACCTTCTGAAACCGCAATAATCTCTCCACCGAATCTGGCTGCGGCAAACTCCACCAGCCAGTAAATCATCCTTACAAAAATGGGGTCATCCTTCTTCAAAAAGGCAAAGCCGTGAGGCGTATAAAAAACCTTATTCTTCCTGCAATTAATTGCAATCCTTCCCAAAATACCCGCCTTGGAGGAATGCAGGTGAATGATATCCGGGGAAACCTCCTTTACGATTTCCCGAATCTCCCCGGCGCCTCTTAAATCCTTCTTTAAGCTGATAGACCTCTGCTGGTGCTGCATTTCAATAACATGAACTCTTGGGTCTAAAAAGCGCTGAAAGTTCTCCGGGGTCTGGGGACGCACGGTACATGCAATGGTAACATCAAACTCCTCACAGGTACTGTTAGCCAGCGCTGTCAGGTAGGTAAATACCCCTCCCCCAAATGCCTCAACAATATGTAAGACTTTTTTCTTCATTGTGAACAACTCCTCCATATGATAAAATGAGCAAAAACACACAGAAAGGAAAAACCATGAAAAAGAAATTTCTGCTCTCCCTGGTAATATTGCTTGCCCTCTTTACCATTCTGGGACTGAATCCTTTTCTTCAAGTTACAAACTATACTTATCAAAGCAGTGAAATCCCTGCTGCCTTTGATAATTTCAAAATATGCCATATCTCGGATTTGCATTGCAAATCCTTTGGCAAGGATAATAAAACCCTTCTAAATAAAATCCGGGAAATGGCTCCGGACATCGTGGTATTCACCGGCGATATTGTGGATGAAAGCCACACAGACCTTTCCTCCGTGGAAGCCCTTTTGGCCGGACTACAGCAAATGGACATCCCCGGTTATTACATCACCGGCAACCATGAGTTGGAGCCGGGTGCTTCCGAGCAATACAATACCTTGCTCTCCTACTTTACAGAATATGGTGTTACCCATTTAGATGACAACTCCATCCTCCTGAAAAAAGGCAACGATTCCATCTCCATCACCGGTTGTAAGTGGTACTCCAAATATCTCGTTAACTTCTTAGAACCTACCATTCCGGAGGGATTCAACATCCTCCTGTACCATGGTGCGGATTTCTATGATTTAGTGTCCGATTATAACTATGACCTGGTATTAACCGGTCACATCCATGGGGGACTGATACGTATCCCTCTTCTTGATGTGGGTGTTTTCAGTAATACCGGCACCCTGTTTCCCAAATACACTGCCGGCATCTACCAGAATACGTTTGGAACCAGCACTATGATTGTCAGCCGCGGTCTGGGCGACGCCGTACTGCCCCGCTTTTACAACAGACCGGAGCTGGTATGTATTACTTTAAAGACTGCTGGGGAATCACTCCGATAATATCCAGCTCGCCATACAGGCTTCCCTGCTCCACGGTAACAATTTTGGTAGAGAAGATTTCCCTAAGTACAATGGCAACGATTGCCAGAAGCATACCTGCCACTGCAATGACAGCAGTATAGATGATCTGCTGCTTCAGTGCATTATAGGTCACTTCACAATAGTATGCCTCATCCAGTACCTGTACATTGTCGGAATTGGTGATGCTGGTCACTTCCATGGCATAAGCGGATGCTACTGCATTTGCCACGCGGATAGCATCCTCCGGATTGGTGGATTTTGCATGGATGTTGATGATCGAGGATTCCGATTCCACACCATAGGCATTCACCTCGCCTTCCTCTACTTCAATCATGTCATAAATCGCATACTTATCCAGAGAAGAATCTCCCAGAAGAACTGCGGCGCGCTCTGCAACTCTCACGCTCTTTACAATGTCTCTGTAGGCTCTGATGGCCTGGATTCCGTCCGCAGAATCCGAATAAGAACCATAGGCAATACTGTATACGCTGGCCTTGGCATCGTATACATTCTCTGTATCCAGATACAATACTGCAACCAAAACTCCGATAAACAAGAATGCGAAGGTAGACAGAATAACCCACTTGATATTTCTAAAGATTGCTTTAAAACATCTCAAAAAATCTATTTCAATAATTCTTCCAAAATCCATTTTTAGCCTCTTTTCTTATTCTTCAGAACACCGATTACTACACACAACAGCACTACCATTAATGCACAGGCACATCCGGCAACGATATAATACTTATTTGCCTCTGTTACAAATGCATATGTCTTTTCCTGGGTCACATTGGTAATTGCCGTCTGATACTTGCTGACCTCTACCGAAAAGCTTTCGCTTTCCACTTCATATTCATTGCCATTCTCGTCGGTGTAAATAAAGGAGATTGCTAAATCCTGCGTTCCCTCTTCCTCAAAATTCACATAATAGTCCAGGGATTTCTGCAAGCCGTTTGAGGAAACCTCCAACTCCACTTCCTTGCTTCCGCCGGCAATATTACCTTCGATAAGCATTTTCGCAGTTTTCATTTCCAGAGCGCCGGTGCCGGAATATCTTACATTAATCAATGTTTTAGAACCCAAAACGGCATTCTCTGCAACGGTTAATGAATTAATCTGCATTTCACAGCTCTTATCAATTTGGGGAGAAATGGTGGAAACATTGGTATATCCCACACCCTGCCGGTCCACATATCCAAAGGTATACTCCATAACCATGGTATCCGATACATAGGCACTTAAAACCTCATAGTCCATGGAGAAGGACACCGTCTCACCCGCCGGAACCTCTTCCCAAAACGCCTGATTGGTTTCCCCATCTGCAAGACGTACATTATCGGTCTGGGAATTATAGGTAACCAATACATTATACGCATCTGCATATTTATTCATATTGGTCACATCTACCTTTAAGGTAAAGCCCTCTTCCTGAGCAATCTTACCCGCCGTTACTTCATAGCCGGTCACCAAAAGGCGCGGCTCCGTAGCCTTTAAAATATCCTGTGCGGAAAGCTCCACCACCGTCTCCGTAGCACTTACCGTCATCGGAAATGCCATAAGAAGCATGGCGCCAAGCACGCAGGTCATCTTTTTCAACCATTTGTTTCCCATTATTTTGCCTCCTTTTTCTGAGAGCCTTTTAAAAACCTTTTTCTCTTAAAATAATCGAAATCACGAATATATTTCTTGTATTCATCCATTGCCACCTTATTCTCAATGACACCGATTACATTTCCGCCGGCCTTCTCCAGCTGCTTCTTGGCCTCTTCCAGACTTTTCTGCTTGGAATCATTCATGGCTGTCACAATAATGGAAGCATCCGCCTTCACTGCAAAGAGCTGGGCATCCACGGAAGAATTGATGGAAGGAGCATCAATGATGATAAAGTCATACTCCTGCTGAAGTGTCTGCATCAGTCCCTCCAGCTTGGAGGAGCAAAGCTGACGGACAGGACTCTCTTCCCCACCCACGCCGCAGGGGATATAATGTAATAAATCCCAGTTTGTTTCGTAAATGATTTCATGAGCGGATGCATCCTCACAGATGTAATCGGATAATCCGATTCTCGCCACCTCGTTGAGGCGCTTATAGGTATTTCCCTTTCTCAAATCCCCGTCCAGCAAAATGGTCTTCCAGCCTGCTACGGACAAGGAGATTGCCAACTCCACGGAAATGGAAGTGGTTCCTACTCCTGCATCACTTCCACATAAAAGAAAAGAGCGATTCCCCTTTTTCTCCTTTTGCAGAAAAATATTTACCACTGCCCTGTCATATGCATCATTGATAATTTCGTCCTTGCAACGATATAACTCTACTATTTTCATTTTACCTCCTGCTTTCCTGCAATTTTTGCATTGTAAAAATCATCGAGTTTTTTTGCTTCTCTATAAATGTCATAATTCTTTTCTGCCAGCACCTGCTTATTGTCGTAAGCGACATAACTACCGGCCTTCTCAAGCACCGCTTCACACCACTTCTTCGGGCTATCCTTTAAGGACAAATAATGAATCCCTTCCGTAAGATTCAGCTCTGGGGTTACCGTATCGGATACAAAGATGTTTAATCCCACTGCCTGTGCCTCCAATAATGCTACGGAAAGTCCCTCATACAAGGACGGGAATACCATAACATCCATCGCCTGGTACATCTCCTGCATATTGGTACAGGAGCCGGCGATAATCACCCTGTCCTGTAAATTCTTTGATGCAATTTTCTCGCGAACCTGCTCCATTAAGGGTCCTTCCCCCACCAGAAGCAGCTTTGCATCCTCTCTCGCCCCCGCAATCTCTTCAAAAATATCTATCAGAAACATATGATTCTTCTGCTCGGTATAACGTCCCACATGTCCCACGCAATAGGAATCCTGCAGGCCGTACTTCTGCCGTATCCGTTCCCTGACCTCTTTCTCCACGGTAAACCGGGTTAAATCGATGGCATTGTTCAGGATGGTTACCCTTCCGGCCTTCACATTCTTTTCCCCATACAGATAATTTGCAGCCTCCACTCCGCAGGCAAACCAGTCCGTGGAAGTAACCCTGCTAAAGATCTTGAACAATGCATATATGTACTTCTTAATTCCTGTAGGATACTGTGCCAGATGGGAATGGGCAATACGCACCTTCACTCCTGTCAGTATACCGATAAAGGAAGTCAGGAAGGACATCAGCGTCATATGGGAATGAACGATATTCACCTTATTCTCCTTAAAAATCCGGTACACCGCCCAAAAGGCTTTCCAAAAATGTTCCTTCTTTCTGGGCAGGGTATGTACGATGAAGCCCAAATCCTCAAACCGCTTCTTCTCCACTTCATTTGGGTCCGTATATGTTAAATAATGAAGCTCATATTCCTCCAGAGGCATATGCGAAAAATAATTATAGATTACAGCCTCCACCCCACCGGTGGTAAGGCCCCCTGCCACATGGGCGATTATCTTCTTCTTCATGGTCACCTACTTCTTTCCATACTGTTTTAAGCTCTTGAATTTCACAAGCAGGGGAAGACTTATGTACGAACACAAAATAGCCACCTTGGTTCCTCTCTGGGCATTTTTGTCACAAAGAACTTCCTTCCGGTATGTCTTGATATTCTTTTCAATCCGCCTCTTCTCTACAGCATACACATCTTTTTCCCCGGGTATCTGCAAATAAATGTGGAAATTTGCACGCATATATTTGCAAAGAACGGCACTTCTTATCCGTGGATATCTGGGAAGTAAGAACGCTGCCATCTCATCCACCACATCTATCAAATCCATCTTCTTCGGCTTAAAGGCCTGTAATGTAGTTCCCTGCTCTCTCAGCAAATAAAAATACCCCTTGTAGTCTACATAAGAAACTCTTTCCGCCCGGCAAAATACTTTATAGATAATGGCAATATCCTCATAGACATTACCTATCGGGAAACGAATTCCATCGAACAATTCCCTTCTGTAAAGCTTAGACCACATTGCTGTATCAAATTTGCGCTGATACATCAAATTCTCCAATGCCTGCTCCGTGCTGTATAGTTCTTCCCGGCCTACCAAGGGTCTTTCCTCCACTACCGTGGTCTCATATACATCCTGCCAGCCACAGATGGCTATCTGCGACTTATTTTTCTCCATGCAGCTTACTAAGGTCTGCACATAATCTGCATCTATATAATCATCACCATCCACAAAGGTAATGTACTCACCCCTGCAAATATCCAAGGCTGCATTCCTCGCTGCTGCCGCACCTGCATTCTTCTGATGAATGGTCCTGATTCTTACATCCAGGGCACCATACCTGTCACAAATTTCACCGGAGGAATCCTTAGAACCATCATCCACCAGGAAAATCTCCAAATTGGTATAGGTCTGCTTCAAAAGACTTTCAATGCACTTCTCTAAATAATTCTCCAGATTATAAATTGGTACGATTACACTGACCAGCTTTTGTTCCATTTCACCCTCCTTTTTAGGACTTTTTTCCCATATTTCATATTATCAAATCTGCCCATACTTTTCAATAACTTACAAAATCTTCTCTGTTTTGACCACCACACAAAAAAATATCCACTGCTTTCACAGTGGATATTTACAACAAAACAATATAAATCAGCTCTTCTAATAGGCATCTTGATGCTTCACCAGCACCAGCACCGTCTTTAATATAATCTTGATATCCAGCCACAAGGACCAGTTATCAATGTATTCCACATCCAGCTCCACAATCTCCTCAAAGCTTGTGATATTGCTTCGGCCGCTGACCTGCCACATACCGGTAAGGCCCGGCTTGATGCTGATACGCCTCCAATGGCTGCGCTCATACTTCTCCACCTCATCGATGGTGGGTGGTCTGGTTCCTACAAGGCTCATGCTTCCAAACAAAATATTGAAAAACTGTGGCAGCTCATCAATGCTCAGCTTACGAATGACCTTACCCACCTTGGTAATACGCGGGTCGTCCTTCATCTTAAACATGACTCCGCCCTCAATTTCATTCTGAGCCATCAGCTCCTTCTTGCGCTCCTCCGCATCGATGTACATACTTCGGAACTTGTATATCTTAAAATGTCTTCCATTCTGCCCCACACGGGTCTGCTTAAAAAGAATGGGCCCCGGCGAGTCCAGTTTGATAGCTATGGCTGTCACCAGCATAATGGGAGAAAATACGATACATCCCACCAATCCTGCCAAAATGTCCATCAATCTCTTAAGAACCTGCTCGTAAGTGTTTAATGTAATGGTGTGGTATGTAATCACCGGATAGGTACCCACCGTACTCACATAGCTGTTGGCACGGCGCCTCTTGTAAAAATCCACTACCAGCCGCACCGTCACGCCCATATCGATACACAGATCCACATATCTCTGGGTAAAGGGCAATTCCACACCCTGCTTCTGAATGATATACACCTGGTCAATATGATGCTCCCGCACCAGCTCCTCCAATTCATCCAGACAGCCCAGGTAGGTTCCTTCCTCCGCCTGCTCCATATCCTCCTTCGTCATGGCAATATAGCCAATCTGATTGACGCGGATACTGGTCTTTTCCAGGAAATATCGGAACTTATTAAACTGTCCTACCTTTCCCACAAAGGCCGTTCTGGGAGCGTTCTTACTGCCCACCCTGTTGATTAACGGGTGCACCAGAAGCATCTTTGCGCAAACCAATACATACGCTACCACCAGGAAAACCAGATAGAATTTTCTTCCTGCCTGTGACATAGGCATAAATCCCATCATCGCCGCAGTTGCTATGGTAGCCAGCAAAAAGGACTTGGTAATTTTCCGATACACACGGTCCAGATAATAAAACATAGTTACATTATACAAGTACTGCTCTTTATTTGACAAAACATATATCAAAATAAAAACTGCAAAAAGAACAAGAAAACCAATCTGCAATTCTTTGCCGAGCTGCTTCCCGACAAACAGAACATCAACCCCATAGGCAAATACCAGAACAATAATATCCATCAATAGCTGTAAGGTATTGGTATTTGCACCCGAATTGGATTTGTTCATGTGCCTTCCCCCTAATTCTTTCGTAATTAATCCCGTCCGTATAAATCTCTTGTATAAACCTTCTCAGCCACATCCTCCAGCTCTGCTGCATATCGGTTGGCAATAATCACATCCACACGCTTCTTAAACTCTTCCAAATCCGTAATCACTTCACTGCCAAAGAAGGTCTTTTCCTTCAGGGTAGGCTCATAAATCACCACCGTAGCCCCCTTTGCCTTCACACGCTTCATAACGCCCTGGATGGAGCTCTGACGGAAGTTGTCCGAATTGGCCTTCATGGTCAGACGATAAATTCCTACCACACAGTCATTTCCCGGGATACCGCCGGCGCCGATATTGTACTCATCAAAATATCCCGCCTTACGAAGTACCTGCTCCGCCACGAAATCCTTACGGGTGCTGTTAGAATCCACAATGGCCTGAATCAGATTCTGTGGCACATCCATATAGTTTGCCAGAAGCTGCTTCGTATCCTTGGGCAGACAGTATCCACCGTAGCCAAAGGATGGATTGTTGTAATGACCGCCGATTCTGGGGTCTAAGCACACTCCGTCAATGATATTCTTGGTATTTAAGCCTCTTGTTTCTGCATAGGTATCCAGCTCATTAAAATAGGATACACGCAGTGCCAAATAGGTATTGGCAAACAGCTTCACTGCCTCAGCCTCTGTGGTCTCCATGAAAAGCACCGGTACATCCTTCTTCTCTGCACCTTCTACCAGAAGGGAAGCAAAGGTTTCCGCCACCTTACAAAGCTTCTCATTTCCGACGGGTCTTCCCACGATGATACGGGAAGGGTACAGATTGTCGTAAAGCGCCCGGCCCTCACGCAGAAACTCCGGTGAGAAAAGGATGTTCTCTGTTCCAAACTTTTCCTTCACAGACTGGGTATAGCCTACCGGAATGGTGGACTTGATAATCATTACCGCCTGAGGATTTACCTCCTTCACCAGCTTAATCACCGCCTCCACCGAAGAGGTATCGAAGTAATTTTTCACCGGGTCATAATTGGTGGGAGTGGAAATCACCACGATTTCTGCATCCTTATAAGCTGCTGCCCCATCAGTGGTAGCCTTTAAATTCAGCTCCCGGCTCTCCAAAAAGTCCGAAATTTCTTTATCTACAATGGGGGATTTCCGATTGTTAATCAGTGCAACCTTCTCCTCCACAATATCCACTGCCGTCACTTCATTATTCTGCGATAATAACACCGCCAGCGATAAGCCTACATAACCGGTACCGGCTACTGCAATTTTCATAATAAACTCTCTCCCATCATCTCTTGTCTATTTCGACGATATGCATAAGCACACCATAACCTTACTATACTCCAAACTTTTTCAATTGACAATTAAAAGGGGGGAATTTATCATGAAAATATAGAAAAGGAGGTTTCCCATGGCTACACTTTTACTGATTGACGATGATATTGAAGTGTTAAAATTAAACCAAAAATACCTGACCCAGGAAGGCTTCACCGTATACATTTCCTCAGACCCGGGGAAAGGGATTGCCGGGGCGAAAAAGGTAAACCCGGACTGCATTTTGTTGGATGTAATGATGCCCGGCATGGATGGCTTCCAGGTCTGCCAGGAGCTACGCAAATTTACCTCCGCTCCCATTATCTTCCTGACCGGAAAGGATACGGAGGACGATAAAATAAACGGTCTGATGACCGGGGCGGACGATTACATCGTAAAGCCCTACAGCATCCGAGAGGTAAAGGTACGTATTGACGTACTTTTGCGCCGTTTTAAGAAAGAAGCACCTGTGGAAAACACTAATGTACTTACTTTCCAGAACCTGACCATTGATAAACTGGCCCACAAAGCTTTCTTTAAGGGTGAGGATTTAGGTCTTGCCAACCGTGAATACGAGGTGCTTTTGTACATGGCCTCCAATCCCGGTAAAGAAATCACCTTCGAAGAACTGGGTACCGCTCTTTTTGGCTCCTATCAGGAAGCGGACCGTCGTTCCGTCATGGTGAACGTGAGCCGCCTGCGAAAGAAATTTGAAGGAAACTATGAACTGGAAAATATGATTGAGACCGTATGGTCCAAGGGCTACAAATTCATTGCCCATTAAGGAAAAACCAATGGAAAAGAATCAATTTCAGACGCCCTCCATTGAGAGCGAGACCATAGAAAAGCTGACCGCCCAGCTCCTTATTGCCAATACGGAGCTGCAGAAAATGCAAAAAGAGCGCAGTGAAATGCTGGCTAATATCTCCCACGATTTGCGGGCGCCCATCACTGCCATCCGCAGCGCCGTGGATGTGCTGTTGTCTTCACAGAAAATGCCTAAGGAGGATTTGGATTCCACCCTGCAGATTATCGACAGACGTACCAAAACCCTGGAAAATATGATTCAGGACATGTACTATCTATTCTGCGTGGAGGACACCAGCAGAGAGCTGGAATTTACCACCCTGCCTGCTGCCCCCTTTCTGGAAGAATATTTCTACGATGCCATTGTGGACACCAGATACGACAAGCATGACATGCTGCTGGATTTGCCGGAGGACCTCTCCTGCAATATCCGGGTGGATATCCAGAAGCTGATTCGCGTACTGGACAACCTCTTTACCAACGCAGCAAAATATACTCCGGAAGGCTCCAGCATCACCTTAAAGGCCCATGAGGAAGGAAAACAGCTGGTCATCTCCGTGATAGATACCGGAGAGGGAATCTCACCGGAAGCTCTGGAAAAGCTGTTCCAGCGCACCTACACTGCCTCAAAAGCCCGCACCCCGGGCGGTGCTACCGGTAGTGGACTGGGGCTGGCCATCGTGAAAGCCATTGTGGAAAGACATGGGGGAAGCGTTTCCTGCAAAAGCAAAGAAGGTGCCGGAAGCACCTTCACTGTTACGTTACCCACTTTTTAATTCTATCCTATTGACAAAACAGCACTATAACCGTACAATAAAAACGTAAAGAGGCACTGCCGATAGCAAACGGTTCGCCTTAATTAAATTGCAATATTAAAAAAGCAACCTAACTTTGGTCGGAGCGGTTGCTTTTTTGATGCTCATTTTTCTCAGTAGATTGCAAAATACTGATTATCGTAACGATAATACTGATCATCGTCACTACAATACCTACAATTCCCACTAATAGCTCTAACATCTCTTTCGTACCTTTCACTTTATTTTCCATTAGTATCACCTCCAAGTATACTGGAAGTTCTCAGAATGGACTCACTCTGGCAAAAGGCGAACCGCTTACCGTTTTCGACAGTACCCCATGAGAGTAGTTTAGCAGCAATCAATAAATAAATCAATAGAAAAAGTGAAAGTATATTAGAATTTATGTATTCATACTCTCCACCCACTTGGTAGCCTTTTTTACCACCTCTTCTGTAGTGTCCAGCCCATCCGGTCTGCCAATGACGTAAACAGGTACCTTAGAAGCCATTTCCAGGCATTTCTGACCGATGTGAGGCTCGTATTTGTCCTTGCCGATAAGATGCCTTACAAACAGGTTGCTTGCAAAAATGTGAAAGCGCCCCAGTCCCTGCACCTCTGTATCGACCACTTCCTCTCCATTTATCACACGAAGCAGAATAAAGCCCTTTATTCTCTCCCCACAAGTTTTAAACTCACCTCTGTAGGGTGCCAAAAACTTGTCCTTATCCTCGTCTATATAAATCAATTCCTCCAGCTTATATCCCTCATCCAATGCTACATTCCTACACAGCTTTTGATAAGGAAATGCCGGATACACCTTCTCGCCATCCACCAGCGCCATATCATCTGCAAGCAGACGATAGCCATTACTAAGGAAATGAGTAGTAATGGTGGATTTTCCCGAACCACTCTCTCCTGCGATGAGGATTGCTCCATCATCATCCGCAAGAGCACTGCAATGCATGGGCAATAAATCTCTCTGCAAAGCAACCATAGAAAATCCCCATCCCAAAATGTATGTCTGAAGATACTGTGGCCACCCTTCCCCGGTAAGGGCATAGGTGAGCTTTTTGCCCTGAAATACCTGTAACTGACAGGTTCTGTTGATTAATCTGCTGTATTCCCTGCCGAAATCAAACAATCTGCCCTCCAGCTCGTTATCCATTTCCTTAGAATAATCTGTTTTCTCAATCCATACATCCACAGGCAGTGCATCCTCACACACCACCAGTTGGGGAAATTCCAAATCACTTTCAATTTTCATGCCGTACAATCTATAATAATACATAGATACTCCTTACTCTTCACACAAATATCTTCATTAAAGCATGCTTTAACCGTCTTTCTCACAGGAAACGTCTCTTCCCATACGTCTGGCTTCTCTTACCATATTTTGGAATCGGAAGCAATTGGATATGCACATAAATACGCCCTGATTACGCATCTCATCTTCTTCAGAACTCTTTTGCTGCGCCCACCTCTCCATTACATCCCAATCCAAGTATTCTGCCCAGAGCTCTCTATCCAGCATGTTCAGCACCTTTCTCTTCTGCTCAAGCAGCTCCTCCTCGCTTTTGGCTTCTCTTACAAGATTACTCCAGCTGGGGCTCGATTTTCGGTCCAGCACATAAAGTGACTCCGGCATAATATCTTTAAAAGCCTCTCTGAAGATATATCGATTTTTCTTATTTTTCAGATACATATGTCTGGGGATGGACACTGCATAATCAATCACTCTGTAATCCAGATAGGGCATTATATATCTTGCCCCTGAATAAGCTCCCAATAGTGCTGCCACATCTAGACGGTTACGACTTCCGCCATCTTCAACATATGTTCTGGCATCATATGCAAATTTCAGCGACATGCGCTCCACATTATCAAATTTATGATAAAAGTCCTTCCTCAGCAAATCCTTTACGCCAAATCCGCTTTGATAATACCCCTTCAGCTCCTTTGCCGTAACGGACAAATTCCTGTAGCATACCGAAAGCATACGCTTGAGCCTGTTCTTAGCCCCCTCGGTAGTCGACCACATATGTTTGAAATACGGTAAATACTCCCTGTGATAAAATAACTCATACGCATTGCACCGATGACTGACACCCTCATCTCCGCCATGTCCCGTGAACACCACCCTCGCGCCGCTTCGGTTTACAAATTCAGAGGTTGCAGATATCTGTAGCGTATTAATATACGGTGGCAATACAAGTACTTTCGCCGCACTCTCGGATATATCTCCCTCCGCTCCTATTTTCCGCATATTTTGGGTAATATTACTCTCTTCATTAAATTCCACCGTGCTTTTTCCATAATTACAAACGATTCCTTCCTGCTCACATATATCCTGAATAACCAATCTTTCATCATTCTCCGCAAAAGGAATCTCCTCCGGTGAAGCTGACCAGGAATAGTAAACACATTCACGCCCCAAACGATGGATTAATATATCTATCACTCCGGAATCAAGCCCTCCGGACAGTTCCGCCCCCACAAGACCGGGTACAGCAGCAAGCCTTCTCCTTACAGAATCCGTAATAAGCTCTCGCATTTTCTCAATATACGCCTTTTCGGAAGACAAGCGTATTTTTTTCTTCCCAAGCTGCCAGTAGGATACCTTCTCTGTCTGCACTGCACTACCATGTAGGGAAAATGTCATATATGACGCAGGCTTTACACAAAAAATATTAGCAAATTCTGTGTTCTCCAGCCCCATATTACCGTAACCGCTTGTGCTTGCCCATAACCACTGCTCATTCACAGAAATCTCTGCCTGCTCCATGCCGGCAATCCCGCGAATATCGGTGGAGAACATAACGATGCCATCCCTCGCATAATAAAACAATGGTCTGACCCCCATGTGATCACGAAAAAGTGTTAGTACCTTCTCCTGCTCATCATAAATGGCGCCACAAAAATCGCCATTAACGTTCTCAAGCTCTCCAAATCCGAATTTCTCGATATAATCAAATAGTAACTCTTCATCCGATAATTTTTCCTCAAACTGCCCTTTGTCCAGCAATTCTTCTCTATTATAGATTAATGCATCTATCACCGCATACTTTTTATTCTTTTTCAGAATGAGAGCACTCCTACTATTCGTTTCCGCAAAACTCTCACGGCAAAAGCCGAGGCAGATATTTCCATCTGCGTATACTTCCTCCGCCCCATTTCCATATGCCTTATTCCAACGCATAAGTCTGTTAATGTCCTGCTCTCGCCGCACCCTTTCCTCAAACGGAGCCCACATACCACATATTCCGCTCATTTTATATCCTTCCCTACTCAACCTTATTTTCCAAAACAGAGACGAGATATGCTTTGCGAATCTCGCTCTGATTAGCGGTCGGCAAATGTTCATTCGTGCAAGCACGATGCCCATTTTCCTCATCGTCATAACAAAAAAAACCCTTGCCCAATATAATATTAGGCAAAGGTTCTTAGCTTCCTCACATCAATTAGCTCTGCTTGCAGGTATGATGTCCGGTTAAAGGACCATGGTTTGCATCGTTACCGCAAAGGCAATCACCGAAGATACCTTCGTACATAGCTGGGAATAAACCGTCAGCAGTTTCAGTAATGTCAAGTTCAACCATTTCTGGTGCGTTCCAAGTCTTCATTTTAATATCCTCCATTAAATGTTTGTGCTTTCGTTGATGATGCAAGCATACACCTGCTTTACCTTTCCAGCAACATTTCTAACACATTTGAAAGAATTCTATCAAAATGCCTCGCACCCTTGCCACTATATTAAATTTCCATGGTTCCCTTGTTTTCTATCTTAATCTCCCTGTCACAATACTCAAGGATACTCTTCCTGTGCGTAATAATGAGACAGGTGGGCTTGGGTTCCAGACTCTGCAGTCCCTGCAATACCTTAATCTCCGTCTTCTCATCCAGCGCAGACGTTGCCTCATCAAGAATAAGGAACGGCGCCTTTCTCACAAAAGCTCTGGCGATGGCGATACGCTGGGCCTGTCCCTCAGAAATACCGTGCCCCCGCTCACCGATCCTGGTATCAATCCCCTGTGGCAGCTCCATGACAAAATCAAAGGCAGAGGCCATCTTCAGTGCCTCTATCATCTCTTCTTCCGTAGCGTTTAAGTTACCCTGACGGATATTCTCCCGGATGGTACCGCTAAACAGCGTGTTTCCTTGGGGAACATAGGATAAAAATTCTCTGGTGCCTGCATTGGCAGCCTCCTCTTCCCCATCCTGATTTACAAAGGTAATGGTCCCCTGCGCCGACTTCATAAAGGACATCATCAGTCGTATCAAGGTAGTTTTTCCTATACCCGACTCACCCACAATGGCCACAAACTCGCCAGGCTTTATGTCCAGATTTATATCCTGCAGCACCAGCTCGTCCGTATAGCCAAAGCTGAGATTCTGAACCTTTACACCTACCCTCTCTGCATTCATCCGCTCCGGCAGACATTCCTCCTTCGGAATATCCTGCAACTCCATCACTCGTCCCGCAGAGGCTAATATTGCCACTACCTTGGGAATCTGCCGCGCCAGCTGCATGATGGGGGACTGTATCCTTCCCACAAGTGTCAAAAACAGAGACATCGTACCATAGGTAATCTGCCCGTTCGCAATCTGCATAGCACCATAGGTCAGTGCCACTATGTAGCCAAGCTGAAAGGACATAGCCATCACGGTAGAAGAAACCAAACCATACTTTGTCTTCTTAAATACCCAGAAAAATCTTTGCTCGCGAAGCTCTGTCAGCCTTTCCATAGAATAATTCTCATTGGCAAACGCCTTCACAATGAGAAGATTTGCCAGACTCTCCTGCATAAAGGAACGATATGCAGACTCCGTCTCCTGCACCTTCACCTGCAATGTCTTTAATTTACGTCCAAGCCACCACGCCATCAGAGCCGCAATCGGAGCAATGACCAGCGCAAAAACAGCCAGCATCGGGGAGTAATAAAACAATACGGCAAATACCGCAACGAGCTCCACAGCAAGCGAAATAATATTCGGCATGGTACCGATAATTCCATCCGCAATCGCTCCGGCGTCACTGGTCATACGGGTCATCAAATCCCCCGTATGGTAGCGCTTTACATCCATCCAGTGGGAACGGATAATTTTATCATACAGCTGCTTTCTGATACCGAAGGAAAATCGCTCCGTGAGCATCGTACTGGCCAGTACAAGTACAATGTCCACTGCCTGCATAACTACAACCAGCCCAAAGTAGAGCACTATAATATAAAGTACACTTCGCTGCCCTGCCTGTGCACGGTCGATAATCTGCTTCATCAGAAGCGACATTCCCACACTAATCATAGAAACCAGAATGCCCAAAAGCATAATGCCGATAATTCTGCTCACATAAGGCTTTGTATAACCCACCAGCCATTTCGCGTATTGCATCTGATTTTCTCTGTCATTCCACAATTTCTTTAGCTTATTCATTCTCGGCCTCTCAATAGTAATTATTTGTATTATCATACAATATTTACCCACATATTGCAATGTAACTACTTTACATCACGGTGCAAATATTTTAGTATTATATTCATAAGAAAAGTTAAGGAGGATACCTATGTATTATTACAAAGTCTTTGGCTACACCTTCCGTTGTGCTTATGAAATCAAACAGCTCTATAAAGTCCCGGCAACAGCTGCCTTTGATGTGGACATCATCCTTGATGAAATGCCACAGGAGGTAACAGAGTGTGTGCATAATACGGATATCTTCCCCTGCATCGCATGGAACGAAGAGCGCTTCTGGATGAACAATGCCTATGGTATTCTGGCCGTATATAAGAGCGGTACCATCTATGCCAAGAGCATTTCAGACAAGGACACCTTTTATCTTCTTCAGTATGTGCTGGGTTATGGCATCGCCATGTATGCCCACTTACACAACCGCCTTACTATCCATTGCAGCAGTGTATGCATTGATGGCAAATGCATCATCATCGCCGGAGACAGCGGTGCCGGAAAATCCACCCTCACCAATGAACTGATTTTGGATGGTTCCCTGATGCTCAGCGATGATGTAATTGCCATCGGATATGATGAAAATCATGTGCCCTGCATCTATCCTGCATTCCCTCAACAAAAGCTTTGCCGGGATGCTGCAACGAAGCAGGGCTACAATCTGGATGAGCTTCTTTATGTAGACCCGGAAAAGGACAAGTTTGCAGTACTGCATAATGAACACTTCTCTCCGGAGCCTCAAAAGCTCCATGCCGCCTACTATCTTAAAACAAACGAAAAGGATCTTCTGCGCTTCTCCTCTTTGGAGGGCTTTGCCAAGGTCTCCTTTATCGTGGATAACCTTTACCTGGGTTGCCTCCTACCCAATACCGGACTGTCCGCTGAAGCATTCCAGCTTTGCGTGGACTTCATCAAGGACTGTCCTGTACACTGCATCAACAGACCTGATGAGAGAAATACACTGGCACAAATCAAGAAATACATCTACCTTACCTTGGGCTGCGACACCGTCCTTAATACTAAGCACTATATGACACTACTAAAGTGTATCGCAGAAACTACCATGCCACCCAAAGAGGTAGTTTCTGCCATCACTGTAGAGGATTTATACCTCTTCGCCACCTTAAATAAGCTGGATACACTCCTGCTGCCCATCTTGGAAGCTTGGAAAATATACACTCCTGAGGATATCCTTCTGGTAAGGGACTGGAGAGGCGATGCCACTGCCAGGGTCATCTTAGAATACAAAAAGCAAGGGCTGATAAATAAGCTCCTCCAAAAAGCTGCAACGCAGGGCCTTACTCCCATCCTTTTTAAGGGATATGTACTTGCTGATCTGTACAAGGACTTCACCTTCCGCAGCAGCTCAGACACAGATATTTTGATAAGTCCAAGAGAGCTGCAAGCCTTTACCGCTTTGCTGAAAGAGCTGCAATACTCCCATGCTTCGGATTTGGATACAGAGGATGTATACACCTATATTTACGAAAAAGACGGTGGTATGATACATAAAATCGAACTGCATACCTCCCTCTTTGAGGATGCTGCCGGCCATGAGCTTGAGGTGCTAAAAGCTCTGCAACTATCTGCAAAAGAAACACTCCTCCCGCTACACTGCTGCAATATGAATCTCTGTACGCTGGGGCACACGCAGCACCTTATTTACCAGATATTCCACATGGTAAAGCACATCTGCTACTATGGGCTACCTGCAAGATATCTGCCGGATACCGCTCTCTTTATCCGCAAATACCATGACGAAATCGATTGGGAAGTCTTCCACAAAGCCATGACGGAGCTGGGATATGCTTGCTTTTGCAGACAGCTTTTCACCGGTTTGGTGCACTACTTCGGGCTACCACGGGAAATTATGAGGGACTGGGAACTCTGCCCCCTACAGGATATTGAAGCACTCCTGCAGGATATCCTTACCTTTGGTGCCGGTTCTTTCGAAGAAACGCTGGGGGATAACTTTTATTTCTTTGAGACTTATATCCAGAAATTGGAACATAAAACCGGGACCCCCTTAGAGACCATCACCTTCGATGGCACCACTGTTCCGGAAAAGAGAGTCCCCTTAAAATACCAAAGCAATAAAAAACTGCAAAACCGCATCCGATTGCTACGGCAGCTACAGCTTATCTAGACATACAAATACCCGTGTACGTACTCTACGCACACGGGTTAATTTAATCTACTATGAAAGCTCATCCTCTAAAGCGCCCATCTTATGGTGTCTGGAGCAGGGACTGGTTCCCCCCTGACAACGACATACATTACTATCACCAGAGCCTGTAGCCCCACCGCCATGCTGTCCGCCATGACTGCCACCATGGCTTCCGCCGTGACTGCCACCATGACTACCGCCATGACCTGCCGTAGCCTGAATTGTCAACTCCTGAACCTCAGGTGCATTCCACACTTTCTTCATAATATTTCTCCTCTATAACAAAAACAATACTATACAAACTTACGATACCAGCATATCCTATTCCGGTATCCACTGCAAGAAATATATCATAAGTGTTAGATTTTCACTCACATTTCTAGCCGATAAAATCCAACTCCTTCAGCTTACCAAGAAATTCCAATACGGCCTTCTCACATTCTTCCTCTGCGACCTCGTATTCTGCCAAAAGCTTATCTATGATACCACCTACTGTAATTTCTTCCTGAATCAAATCCCAGATATCGTTACCTACACCCTTAATCAAAAAGTACTTACCGGATGCGAAATCAACCATTACTTTCTCGCCGGCAAGATCTGTTACATTTAACTGCTTTGTCATCTTAATAACTGTGTTTCTATCCATTGTAAGCCTCCACCCATAAAAATAGTACTAACGATATAATACATCAAACACCCCAAAAAAACAACTCCATATAGTACGTTTTTATTTCCCTTTTTCATTTTCCTTGCTATAATAAGGTCAGTTTATATCTAAGGAGGAAGGATATGTCAGCCATTTGGGGATGCATCAGCTATCAGGCTTTACCCTCCATGCAAAGCGTCAAGGCTCTCATGGAAACACCATACCATCGTTTTAAAATTGATCATTATTCCGTTGCCACTACGCCTTACTCCATTATGGGTATGTGTAGCCAAAATCTGTTTTCAGACACTGCTGACACAGCCCCTATCGGACAGGACTCTCTCCTGTTTGCTTCGGATGCTTTCATCGACAATACGGACGAACTGGCGAACAGTTCTGAACTGACCTTGCAGTGTCCTGACATAGACCGCTTATCCGACCACGAACTTTTGTACCATGCCTATAGAACATGGGGCAATTCCTTTCACCAGCATGTATGTGGTGCCTTTGCATTTGCAGTGACGGATACCATTTCAAAATCCAGTTATATCTATGCTGACCACCTGGCCAACCGTAGCATCTTTTACCGGCTGGTGAATGACACCTTATACTTCAGCACCATTATGGATTCCTTGGTTTCCATCGCGCCCACCACAACCAGTGAAGCATGGATGACCGGCTTTTTAAGCACCTATTCTGCGGACATGAATGTGGCGGAGCATGCCACCCCGTACAAGGACATTTTCCAATTGGGCGCCGGTGAATATCTTTCCTTCACCCCAAGCGGCGTAACACTTCACAAGTATTGGGACCCCAGAGTAACGGACTATGAGCAGATATATACTACGGAGGACGAGTATCAAAGGCTTTTGGTTGATACCGTAAAAACCAGCATTCGCTCCCTGCTGCGCCCAAGTGCCACAGTGGGATGTACACTCAGCAGCGGTCTGGATTCCTCTACGGTCGCTTGCATTGCCGCAGACATGCTAAAGGACAAACAATGCTCCTTGCGTAGCTACACCTCCATTCCTTTAAAGGAATACAAAAATGATTTGGGTAGCTTTTATATCACCAATGAAAAACCGGGTGTAGAGGAAATCTGTAAGCTACATACGAATATTCTTCCAACCTATATAGATTGTGATGGCAAAAACTCCATCGAGGAGTTAAGACGCATTACCTTTTCTCTTGGAATACCTTCCAAATCCATGCAAAATCTTGTATGGCTGGATGAAATATACAAAACTGCGGCCACTGACAATTGTAAATTACTGTTAAAGGGGCAATACGGAAATGCAACCATATCCTACGGAAATGTTATGTCCGTTGTATACCAGCAGCTTGCTGACCTTCATCCCCTCAAGGCCTATTCCACCTTGGCGGATTTTTGCCATAAGAATCGGGTCTCCAAGAAGCTGGCCGCAAAAACATTCTCAGCATATTACCTTGACCGTCTGCGGCCCCCAAAAATGGAGAACCAAGGCGTTGCGCGGCCGGAGCTGCAGAAAGGATACAAAACCCTGGCTCTTATCAAAGGTAACATCCGACATTCCGGCGGTGCAAATATGGATTCCTGGCAGGAACGCAAGAATTTTCTCTTCTTTCCGCAGGGTCTGGCACAGCTGGGCATGTATGATACAGTCTTCGGACTACAGTATGGTCTGCTCATCCGCGACCCTCTGAAGGACAAGCGTCTTATCGAGCTTTGTTGCCGTTTACCTATCGAATGCTATGTTGCAGGCCATATAGAGCGCGCCATGGTACGCACTTATATGAAGGACATCATCCCGGACACCATCCGCCTTAATGTCCACCAGCGTGGCCTGCAGAGTGCCGATGCGCTGCTGCGTGTCCAGATGAACTGGGACAGGGTAAAGCCACTATTGCTCAGCACGGTACAGTCCCCTGCCTTAAAAGAACTGGTTAATACCAAAGTCTACGATGAAATTATAAATGCAGTCAGAGAAACCACCTCCGAGACACTCACCGAGGAGCTGCTCCAGAAGGTTTATACTCTGTATACTGCTGCAGTTTATTTGGAATATGCTCAGGAAAGGATTGGTGATAAGCCATGACAACCCCAAATTACTATTACAAACTATACGGTCTGACGGTATCCTCAGAGCTTCCCCTGCAGGAAGCGAATGAGCTGTGCGAGACATTTTCTCCCCAGGATATTGATGTTACCATCCGGCTAACCCCTCCCCCCGCCTCCGTACTGGAAAGTGCTCATGGGGGACAGGTGGATTATCTTACAGAGGAGGTCATGTGGTTTTATCTAAAGGACATGGTTTTGTTTTATACCGAAAAAGGAAATCTTATCCATGTCTGGATTGAAGACCCTACGCTTCCTGCCAAAAGTATTACTGCCTATTTGCTGGGCTCCGCATTTTCCTTAATCCTTATGCAGCGCGGCATTTTACCTATCCACGGCAGTTCTCTAAGGTGTAACGACAGCGCATTTATTATATCCGGTGGCAGTGGTAGCGGGAAATCTACCACTACCTTTAATATGATGAATATGGGATACGATTTTCTATCCGATGATATTTCTGCCGTCTCCTATCAGGATGGACAAGCATTTCTACATCCCGGCCCTCCTTGGCAAAAGCTGTGCCGCAATATCGTCGAAGCAGATGCGCATCCCGAAAAATACATATACATTGATGAACACAGAGGAAAATATGCGCGAAAGCTGGATAATGATTACTCCTGCAATACCTACCGGCTGCTCCATATGTTTATTATCACGGTGGGCACCACCAGTGCTCCCAGTCTCCGGAAGCTTGAGGGGATTGAAAAGCTGCATTTTTTGACCAACAATCTCTATCGCGGCGAAATATACCACCGCTTCGGACTTTCCCCACAGAGAAAGCAGTTATTTCTGGATATCATATCCCATATAAATATGTATGTTATCACCAGACCGGCTTTGGGAGACTCCACCACAGCCGTTGCCCGGCTCATAAACGAAACTCTGCTTTCGTAAATCTTTCATTTTTGTTAGATATATTGCACCACCCTCCTTTCAATGATATCATCTGATTGTAAACAAGGATTACTTATTTTGAAGGGAGTTATGTTGTTATGAAGAATTGGATTGCACCTGCAATTGAGACTGTTGAAATCGCTTGTACTGAATATGGTGATAGCTATAGCACCAAGTATGATGAGGTTCGTGTAGACCAGAACGGAAAGAAATGGTATTCTTACAGCGGAGAATCAGTTGATAACGGTTCTGACGGATACGTAGAGAAAATTGATTAATAAGAAGGCCATGGGTTTTCCCGTGGCTTTTTTGTTTGTGCTTTATTGCACATATTATGATTATTCAGGCAGATGACAAAGCGCAAATTTTGTGGCATAATGTAATTACTCTTTTGTATCTGTCAATTTGTCTATATTTAAAATACTTATACCTAACGTGAGGTTCTATGATTAATAAATTTGCCAAAAAGATATATATGTATCTTTACCTGGAATATCGATGGCTTTTCCATTTCCGAAAATATGCGTCAGCTGCTTCAAGGGATGATGTTATCTTTATACTAAATACCCCTGAACATGGTAATCTTGGAGACCACGCACTTGCGCTTGCAGAATACAATATGTTTGCAGAAATTCTGCCGGAACATAAAATCGTCGAGATACCTAATTTCTTTATCAAGAATTATTCTGACAAACGTCTCAAAAGCATCGTAAAAGACAATACCGTATTTTTACACGCCGGCGGCTATTTGGGCACTATCTGGATGAACGAGGAGCGCGCCGTCCGGAAGATACTTTCCATTTTTAGGAGCAACCGTATCATCATTCTTCCTCAAACCATTACCTATTCGAATGACGCTAATGGCCAGCAGGAAAAGAATGTTTCCAAAGAATATTACAGCAAATGTGATGACATTTACATTTTTCTCAGAGACCAGAGGTCACTAAACGATGCCACTTGCTTTGTCGGTGCCAAACGTGCGATTTATGCCCCCGATATGGCTATTGGTTATTTACCTTATACATCAAAGATTTCTTCCCGGGATTCCCATTGCCTTTTGTGCATGAGAAGTGATGTGGAAAAGTCTGTTGATAAGGATACCATGCTTTCCATAAAGGCAAAAATCGAAGCGAAATCAAAGGATATCAAGATACAGGAAACCGACACCGTAGTAAATTACAACATCAAGAAAAAGAGGCGTGAAGAGGAAGTCCTCTTAAAGTTGGACGAATTCGCCTCTGCGAAATTCGTGGTAACTGATAGGTTGCATGGGATGATTTTCGCTGCCATAACAGCTACCCCTTGCGTAGTTTTAAATAACGCCAACGGAAAGGTGAAGGCCGTTTATGAATGGATTAAGGAGCTTCCTTTTATCCGCTTTATCGGTAGCATCGACGAATTTGACACCGCTTTAGACGCAGTTTTATCCTGTGAAAATACATCATATCCGCTGGATAAAATGAAGAGAAAATATGAAAATATGAGATTAATACTAAAAGAGAATACTCATATAACAAACTAAGTCAGAATTAACTTTTATAATGGAGGCACATCCGTGGCCTCCATTGTTATTCTGTAGATTAATATAAAAGGAATGATTGGTATGAAAAATCAGAAAATAGTAAACCTAAGAGCATTAGCCATTCTCATCGTCGTATTCGGTCATAGCATCATAATCTATTCCTCTGATTGGAATCTGTATCAAACCAATGTACAATGCCCTATACTCGATTTCATGAAAAAGATTATTGATTTTTTTCAAATGCAATTATTCTTTTCGCTTTCCGGTTATTTGTTCTTCTTTTCACAAAGAAAAGAGCGAAAAGTATCTACTTTCTTATTTGAAAAAACAAAGAGATTACTTATACCTTTTTGCGCCATTTCAGCACTATGGATGATTCCCATACGCATGTTGGTAGGTTATTCCGGATATTCAAATATGACATTTTTCGAAATATATTTTTCGAAGGTCATTTATGGAAAAGATAATGGGCATTTATGGTTCCTTCCCACCTTATTTCTCATTTTTTCTATCATGTATTTTATCTGCAAAATATTGTACAAAAAAGATTTACCCCTCTTTTACATCATCAGCGGTATTTTTTTATTGATAATTTCTCTTGCCTCCAAAAAAATATATATACATTCATACGCAAACAATGTAATGAGGTATCTGATTTGGTTTTATGTTGGCTTTGTCATTAACCGATATGAAAAAGAACTAACGATATACAAAAAGATTTTATCTACAAGCGCTTTCTTATCACTAATGCTTGGCATCACCCTGGAAATCTTCTACGCATCTTTCCTATCTGAATACTTGATTTCCGGTTGTTTGGTATTTATTGCATATTTGCTTATGCCATGTATCAGTAATAATCTCACAAGCAATATAGATAGAAACAGTTTTGGCATATATTTATTCCACTCACCACTAATCTATATTACTTTTGCTACAATGCCAAATGCTCATCCACTCATTATTATACTAATTAATTTCATATTGTTTGGAATATTGGCCTATATTATGACAATTACTGTTAGGAAACTGAAGCTTTATTTCATCTTAGGAGAATAATAGCACGACCACAATCGAGTAGGAGGGGAATTTAATGATTCCCCGACCTCTCACACCACCGTGCGTACGGTTCCGTACACGGCGGTTCAATCAACTTAACAAATGACACACCTTTCGGTGTAGTAATCTAACATTGAAACTAATCCAAATCGGGTTAGTCTCTCATTGCTTATAGCAACATTAACAGCACCCTTGTTACACACATAAGCGATTCTTCTGCCTGTGTATGCAACACTCCATGCTGTATATTTATTGATTCCAAGTTTTATCAAGTTCTTTGCACGATTTTGTGGTGTTTTCCATTGTTTCCATATGCACATACGAAGTCTGTAACGAATGTTGGAATCTAATTGTTTACAAAGCGTTTTCATACTTCCTATTTTGAAGTAGTTTATCCATCCTCTAATTAGCTGATTGAGTTTTGCAACCTTGTAACTGTTACTGACACCCCAGCTACGACAAGTGAGCTCCTTCATTCTTTTCTTGAACTTCGCTATCGACTTTGTATGTGGTTTTGCCTTGTATTGGTGTGCTCTTGTATCAAAATAAAATCCAAGGTATTTGATTCCTTTAGGTTTATCCACTTTACTTTTAGTTATGTTGACTTTTAGCCCTAGTTTCTCTTCAATAAATCGAGAGAGGTTTCTCATTACTCGATTTGCCGACATTTCACTGCCGACCATGATGATACAGTCGTCTGCATATCGTACAAAATTAAGCCCTCGCTTTTCCATTTCCTTATCAAGTTCGTTTAACATGATGTTTGCCAATAATGGTGAAAGATTTCCACCCTGTGGTGTTCCCACAATAGAATCCTCATATTCGTCATCAATCATAATTCCGCTGACAAGATACTTTCTTATGATGGAAATAACATCTCCATCTTTAATTGTTCTCCCAATAATGGTCATCAGCTTATCATGGTTTACTGTGTCGAAAAACTTTTCCAAGTCAATGTCTACAATCCAGTCATTTCCATCATTTATCATGTCTAGTGCTGTTAGGATTGCTTGCTGTGCGCATCTATTCGGTCTAAATCCATAACTATGGTCATGAAACTGTTCCTCATAGATTGGTGTTAGTACCTGCGCAATGGCTTGTTGTACAAATCTGTCTGTTACTGTTGGTACCCCTAGGTTTCTGACACCGCCATCAGGCTTTGGTATCTCTACTCTTCGTACTGGTTGAGGTTTATATTTTCTTGCCCTCAACTGTTCCTTGATGATTTCGCCGTTCTTTGCAAGGTGTTCCTTGAGTTCTGTGTATTTCATTCCATCCACTCCCTCTGCACCTTTATTTCGTACGACTTGCAGATATGCTCTGTTGAGGTTATCGCCTGACAGTATCTGCTCCATTAGACTACTTGTGTCCATGCGTTCTTTCCTTTCCGTCTCGCTAAATCTGACCACCCTTTTCCCGATTGGTTACGGCAGATGTTGTCCTCTCTGCAATACGAGACCTACTCAAACTTATTGATCGTTCGCCCCTTCGCTCCATCTCCATTACAGAGACTTCTTCACTACTATGGGCTCTGCTGACTTCTCACAGTTCGTTGTTACTAGGCAAATGAGACCTCTGTGAGACCTCCACGCTTAAGGTGCACGCTCTTTCCCTCCATCTACTCGCCACATTTACTCTGCTCCTACAAATGGTAACTTTACGGCTTCATCCTTTACAGCGGACTTACCAAACAGAACCTAGCCTTATATGTGATTTCTGTTCGTCGAGCCAGAGGTTTGCCTACAGCTTCCTTCAGATTCCACCTCACGATGAACACCCTTGCTGTTCAGCTATATACTTCCTTGTTACCTAGGCGTATTCGGGACTTTCACCCGTTAGAGCGCGCCCATGGCGCGCAAACT
>JAFTXD010000074.1 GCA_017461775.1 Lachnospiraceae bacterium | reverse complement strand
ACTTCTGAACATAAGGTGCACTGTTTGTTACCTTAACCTCATACACACCATCACGTAACTGAATATTTTCAGTTCCGGTAAAGGTATATACATAACCAGTTTCATTTAAGTTGGTAAAAGTAAAGGTTGCATTTGCAAGATCAGAAGCTGTTGCGCCCTCAGGAGCGATGGTAATATCATACACAGGCTTCTTCTCAAAAGTAATATCTAAGGTACCGGCTGCAGTAATTTTCGCAGTAGTAGGAGATACTAAGCTATAATCATTGATGCCGGATTCCTTTACGGTATATTCAATACCGCTTTCTAATTCAGTTGCATAGGTTGTACCGGTAACGGTAACTTCCGGAACAAAGATTTCATCAGAAACAAATTCTAACTTAAGATTTGCAGCCACATCTGCTGGTAAACCTACAAGGTTACCTGTAACAGCAAACTTTTCTACAGCAACAACCTTGACGTCAGCAGTTGCAGTAGTTTCAGAACCAAGGCTAAGTGCTGTGCCCTCAGAAATAACGTATCCGTCTGCATCTCCAAGAGTTAAGGTGTAATCAAAACCAGCAAATAAGGTCGCAGAATACTTTCCGTCTGTCACCTCAGCTTCGGTAACAGCCTTGCTCTGGTTGTTGGTAAAGAGAATGCTGTAATCAGCAAGGTCTGCCGGTGCAGTAACAGTACCGCTTACAGCCACTTCGATAGCGGGTTCAACATAAGCACGACAGATAACTAACTTCTCCTTGGTAGTATAAATCTTGTGAAGACCATCCTCGGTAGGATAGAAGGTGATGATAGAAGCACCTTCCACTGCATCATAACCATTGATGTATTCTGTCTTCACGCCTGATGGTGACTCGATAACATAATCCGCAACAGTACCATTAGAAGATACAACTGCTGAGAACTTCTCTCCGGCGCTCAAATCAAATGCTACATACACAGAAGATGTTGCTCCCTTGTTGGAGTAAATAAATCCGTTGTAAGTAACACCTGCCAGACTCTTGCTTTTCTCATCGTATCTGGTCACTGCGGTGTTCATGGTACGAAGTCTGTGAGTTGCAGGATAACCACCGTCATTAAACTCAAACAATACCTTGCCATCTGCATCCTTCACAGAGCAAGATGCAAGATTTGGTCCCTTAGAGCCCGGTGTAACACTACTGTCATACCATGCATTCATAACATCTGCGGTAAGCATATTGTTGTACTTTGCAGTATCAAGCTGCTCTGCACCGAAATCCCATACATCAATCTTGGATGGGTCATACGCTACAGCAGGTGCTTCGGTGGCTGCAGGAGCTTCAGTTTCTGCAGGTGCTTCAGTTGCTGGTGCCTCAGTTGCAGGTGCCTCAGTTGCTGGTGCCTCAGTTGCAGGTGCCTCAGTGGGTGCGTCGGTTGCTACTGGTGCCTGTGCGCCTTCAGTTACTGTAATTTTATAGAGGTAATTGTTTCCCTCTAAACCACCTAAATAATAGGTGCCAGCTTCTGCTACGGAAAGCTCGGAAATATACATTTCATTCTTAACAGATTCTAATGAAGTAGCTGCAATCACAGCCTTTTCGCTGTCATATACAGATACCTGACGGCCATCTCCGCCACATGCCCACCATACCTTTACGGTAGCAGCACTAGAAGTGGTAAACTTCACCGCATATGCACTTGCAGTAGAAGTTGCGCCAAAATTAATTCTCTTGGTTGCCGCAAAATCATCAGAAAATGTCTTTGAATTATCATTTACTGCTGCCTTTGCTCCCCAAAGAATTGTGAAATAGTTGTCTGTTCCAGCTGCTTCTTCCTGACCGTCTGTCTTTGCCCCTTTGTCAAAGGTAGCCAGGTCAGCCGGATTCAGAACATACTCTTTAACAGTCTCAGAAACAGCTGCAACATCGCCGCCAGAAACTGTCGAAGCCGAAACCTGAAGATTTGTCAGGTTTGACAGAATCATTGCTAAAGATAACATCCAAGCCAATGTCTGTCTGAAACTCTTTCGCTTCTTTGAATTCTTGAACATTCAAAAATCCTCCTTTTCCTTTCCTCCCGCGCATTTCTTTATTGAAATACGCTTATTTTTTGCTTGTTTCCTTTTATATCCCATAAGCCTTATCATTTCACCCACAAATGTAAACGCTTACATTAAAAAACGAAATTTTTGGGGGTACACATAAAGCCCCCAACCCAAGCAATTTAGAAAATTTTAACAAAATTGACGGTATTTCGCATGAGTCCAAAGTACCATTTTAGTAAAAATCCACCGTAAAAAAAAATCAACCTTTTTTGGTAATTTTGCCGAAGTACTTTTTTCCCACTGAAAACTCTTTCATCTCATTCTGGTCAGCGGTCAAAAAAATGGTCAAATGCCTTTTCCAGGCATTTGACCATTTCAGTCACCACTATGCACAGCTTATTCCAATTTAAATTTCGCCACCTGACCAGCCAGTTTCTCAGCAATTTCCTGGTTAAAGCCGGCCTTCTGCTCAATGTCGCATACATTGCCGGTAAGCTCTGCCGAGGTTTGTGATACTGCCGTAACCCCCTTGGCGGTCTCTTCCACCGCAATATTAATGGAAGACATTGACTCGTTGATTTCTCCCGCAGCCAAATCCAGTTCCTCGGACTCATCTGCAAAAGTTTCCATAATATTATGGATATTGTCCGCATCTCTTTGATAATCCTCGCAGGTATCGATCAGCTTATTATAACCCTCCATGGCGGTATTTTCCATGAAATCAATCATCCTCTGTGCCTCAGCTGCCAATTCTTCCACTGCGTGCACCACATCCATACTCACGCTCTGAATCTTACCTGCTGCACTGGCGGAATCCGATGCCAGCTTTCCAATTTCACTGGCAACTACCGCAAAGCCCCTTCCGGCCTCTCCGGCTCTTGCCGCTTCAATACTTGCATTCAGTGCCAACAGATTGGTCTGTTCCGTAATACCGATAATATTTTCCGTCAATACATTAATCTCATTGACTGATTTAGACAATTCAATTTTTTCAGCCACCGCAGCGGCCATTTCTTTGGCACTTCCCTTAGCCTCCACCTGCTCCTGCTGTGCGGTAGAGAAGGTCTCCTTGGCTCTGGTCTGAATATCACGGGCCAGGGCATCTCCATCCATGGCCTTGCCGGCAATGTTGCCGATGCGTCCCCGCATATTCTGCACCGCTTCTGTAATCTGATTTAAGGATGCGGTAGTCTCCTCCATGCTGGCACTCATTTCCTGCATGGTAGCGGACACATCCACAATTCCTTCGCCCGCACTGGCAAGCCGCTCAGCAATCACATCACTGGACTGCTTAATATCGTCGGAGCCCTTGGAAATCTCCAGCATAATATCCTTGATATATGCCAAAAGCTCATTGACCTGACCTGCCATTATCTCCATTTCATCCCCGGAACGTACATCCAGTGTCTGGGTCAGATCACCTTCGTTATGAACCAGCTCGTAAAGCTTCTCATTCACTTTGCGGATACCCTTTACAACGGACTGCACCACCAGGAAAATAATCACAAAGGAAACTACAAAAATCACGCCGCCAATCAGGGCAACACGCATCTGGAAGGAATTATACTGCTCCGTCACCACGGATGCGTCAAAATCGCTGCCTAAAATTCCTACCACCTGACCCGCATTATTTTTAAGGGGTACATAAGCACTGATCAGCTGCCCATCCTCGGTATAATCTATGTAATCCTGCACATAGCTTTCTCCGGCAAATACACTGCTCAGTTCTTCATAGGAAACTTCAAACTCATCCCCAATAGCAGCGCCTTCCTCATCGGCATCCACACCATAATACACCTTGCTTCCATCCGTCCACAATGTGTATACATACATAATTCCGCAGGTATCGCGGGCCTCCCTAAGTGCCTGGGCAAGCCCTGCGTATTCCGGGGTATTCTCTTCCCCCGCTTCTAACTGCACAAGAGTTTCTACATTGATGCTGCCTGCTGCAACCTCTGCCGCCACCGACGCCTGAATCACTGCCATATCAATCATCTGTGCTTTAAAGCGGGCGGATAAATCATATCCCATATACCCTATGGCATACACAATTGCGATACAGCAAACCACTAACAACTTCACACGGATACTAAATCTTCTGGTCTTTACCTTCATGTCTACCTCCCCGGGGCATCAGCCTCGTCTATCCCTTTGTTTTTGCTCGTACATCTTTTGATCTGCCTTGGCAACATAACCATGCAAATCCACATTTTCTCGTGGATCAGTGAGTACAGCGCCCATACTGATAGACAATCCGTGCTTACTTAAATCCTCTCGTACCTTACTGCAGTATTCATCAATCTGCTGCCAGGTAGCCCGGGAAAACATCACAACAAATTCATCACCGCCATATCGGCATACATAACCTCCAACGGGGCAGCGCTTCTTCAGCGCCTTAGCAATATTCTTAAGTGCCCTATCGCCTGCCTCGTGACCATAATTATCATTAATCTCCTTAAAATAATTTACATCACAGAACAGAACTGCACATTTCTCATTCTCCATACAGAAGGTTTCAAAAGCAGGCACCATCTTCTCCACAAAAGCAATACGATTGTAAATACCGGTGAGCTGATCCCTGTTATACACATCTCTCAGCTGCATGGCAGCGGATTCCAGCTGCTTTTTCTTAAAGCGATTCTCCAGCGCGGTCACACAGGCAGCATGGGTATCGTAGAAATTGGCATTGTTATATAAGAAATTGGCATTCTTAAGTACAATAAAACCTACTGCCTGCTGCCGGAAATGAATGGGTAAAAAGGTATAAGAATTACTTCCTTCCTGCGCCTCCATATGATTTATCAGCTCCGGCACAGTGCTAATGTTTAAAAGCTCTCTGTCCTCTACCGCTCTTGCTACCACATAATTCTCAATATCATATCCCTGCGTACCAAAAATGGTGTCCGGATGTGCCTCATACAATTTCTTATCCACCACGAAATAGATTGCATCGCAGTCCATGGTTTCATAATGCTCTGAGGAACAGGCGAAAATGTCTGCAAATTCTCTCCTCTTTGCAAGATCAACTTCCAGCTCCATCAGTCTCTGGGCAATGACATCCTTCTTCACCCCATATACAATCTGGCTCTTCGCATAATCTCTATAATCTACTATATTATTGTTGGGACAGCCACAGCTTTCCCCATACACACAATTGCTTTGTATCAGATGCTCCCGGGGAATCTTCTCTCCCGCCCATATCTTTAACAGCATCTCCAAACAGATTCCACCGGTCACCTCTCGGGTACTGCTGACGGTAGTAATCTGCGGCTTAAAATAAACTGCCTTATCCAGATTATCAAATCCGGTAACCTTAAAATCCTTTGGAATGGAAAAGCCCATATTGGCAGCCTCTGCACAAAGCCCTGCAGCAATATTATCGTTGGCGCAAACAAAAGCATCCGGAATTTTCTTTCCACTATCCACAATATAATGCAAATAATCTACACCATGTTGGAAATCAAAATCTCCATCCAGTGTAGGATTGTCCTCCAGAGAAAGTCCAAACTCCTCAATACATTCTGTATATCCCAACCTACGCTGTACGTTCTCATAATTATCCTTGGGACCGCCTGCATAAACAAAACTCCTGCACTGGTGCTCCTCATATAAATGATGCATCAGCTCTGCAATGGCACTCCTGTTATCAATTCCCACATAGTAAAAATCGTCCACACCAAGAGCAATACTAACAATGGGAACATCATATTTCCTCAAACGTTCTATGATGCTATTGCGCACATTTATGTCATTGATATTAATCAAATCCAACACAATGCCATCCATTTTTTCCAGCTCTGGCAACTCAAAAATATTGTATTCTCCCCTGTTATGCAGGTCATCATTACTCCAGTTGCCATGACAGACAAAATGATAGAGACGAATCTCTTCTTCAAGCTCCCAGGACTTTTTCATAATCCCGTCAACCCATGCATATGTCATCATTCTCTTCCAACCGTCTGACAGCAAAGCAATCCTTTTCATAGTCGCACTTCCCTTTACTTTAGCATATATAAAAATAGTACCACAGTACTTGTTAATTTTCAACAATTATTGTGGTACCATCACTCATTTTATGTGTTTTTTGTATAAATTCCAGATTCTTCTCACAATTCGATACAACTAGTGTTCATTGGGACTCTTCTTGTAAGCCTTCAAACGCTCATACTCTTCCATGGTAATGGTTAAAATGGTGCCATGCTTATATCCATAGGGGAATGAGAAGTCACTGTCACTTCTTACAAACTGTCCTCCTGCCAATCTTTCTGCCACAAAGGGTACATACCCCTGCTCCGTAGCTTCCTTTGTTCCGAAAAAGTCCAGCATCAGGGTCCACTTGCCATCCGGCATTTTGAATGCTGTGGGAGCTTCATAAGCCGCATCGATAACCCCCTCCATACACTCATCAAAGCCTTTTATCTGCGTCCATGGACCGGTAATATTGTCACTTTCCAGCATAAATACACGGATGGGATTTCCCACACCCTTTACGAAGAGATAGAACTTACCATCCTCCTCATACATAGCGGAATCAATACAGGGATTTTCTCCCTGATACAAAATTTCAGGTGCGGAAAATGTTTCAAAATCCTTGGTTCTGGAATAATAAATACACATGGGGTCATAATTGGTATCCTTATGGGAAGAAGACCAGTGAATAATATAATCTCCTTCCTTCTTATCATAAATGATATCCGGTGCCCACATGCAGCCGAAATCCGGGGTACCGATGGGCAGCATCTTCTGCTCGGACCAGTGAATCAAATCCTCTGATTCCCACATTACCAGCTCCTTGCTGCCAATGCGCTTTACCTCTCCCCAGGAATTCTTGTATTTATAACGGAATTCATAGGAAAGACTGAGATCCGTAGCCAGAATCACGAATTTTCCATTTGGTGTTCTTGTAATGGTAAAATCGCGGACACCCTTATCGCCCTTGTAGCTCCAAAGCACAGGATTGCCGTCATTTACCTCCTCCCAATGATAACCGTCGGTACTGATTCCAAAATATACCTGCTCTCCCTCCGGAGTTCTGGTCTCTTTAAAATGTACAAATAAATATGCCTGCATCTACTTCTCTCCTTTATGAAAATACCATTACCGTAACACTGTGCGGCGGGAAGGTGTAATGTAACTGATTATCCTCAAGTACTGTATCCGATTTTACAGTTTTGACCTTATCCGGTTCATCCAGGGTATTCACTGCATCCAGACTATAGCCGGCCAGGGAAATAATCTCTGCCTGCTTCTTTTCCGCACCATCCAGGGTTAGTACCACTTCCTTGACTTCTCCGGTCAAATTCACAGCCTTCAAAATGGTAGTTCCTTGCTTCTTATCCACACTGGCAGTTACATAAAGCTCCTCCAGCTCCGGCAGATGGTCTACCACATCATTATAAATTTCCCCATTTACATAGGTCTTAATGTGACGACCCTCCACTACCAGCTTAAGGGTATACTCCTCATCTCTCACGTGGAAAATCCGATGGGAAATCGTAGAACCTCTTCCCTTACTTACATTCATGATGTTGCAGTCCCAATTGTCCCAGCCGCCAAATTCCCACTGTAGGAAATTCTTATCATCCCTTGCACCGAAGTTAATCTTAAGACCCTTACGACCACTACTTCTCTTAAACTTAAAGGTCAGGGTAAATTTCTCCCCAGTGATATCAGTAATATGGTGCTGGGTGTTATCCTCTACAGAAACATCCCCAAGAGTCCTTACTACGCCATCCTCTTCCACCTGCACATCCCAGATACTTCCGGTAATATCATTGCCAGTGATGAAAATGCCTCCCACAAGGTTGACTTCATCGGTCAGTGGGATAATTTCCCCCAGATTTTCCTTCGTAAACTCCACCGCATCCGTTCCCTGGTTCTCCATAAACATTTTTTGCACATAATAGTTAGGCGTCTTCATAATGCGATGGTTATCAAACCAAAGCATATCCGGCTGCCAGTTCACATAATCCACATTGCAGAGCATGGGAGCATAGCAAGCCAGTGCCACGGCCTTAGAACGCTCTAAATGGGTCATATATGCAGCTTCCACGATGGCGTTATAATAGGTATTTCCCCAAGAAGCATACTCTCCTAAAAATACCTTGGGTCCCTTCTCATCATAGTCCTCATAATGATGCATATTGGCAAGGAACCACTCCGGCGAAGAATAATAATGCTCATCAATTAAATCACTACCATGTTCTCTGGCGCTTCTCCAGCCATCCTCATAGCCTTCTCCCACAGCAAAGGGGCCTGCCGTATTAATAATCTTAATCTCCGGATACTTCTCCCGGATAGCCTTGTGGAAATAGGGGTATCTTTCGAAAAAACCTGCGCCGATTTCCTCATTGCCCACACCTAAGTATTCCAAACCAAAAGGGGCGGGATGTCCCATTTCACTTCTGACCTTACCCATGGGAGTGCTCTCATCCCCATTTGCAAACTCAATTAAATCCAAGGTCTCCTGTACCCATTCCTCCAGCTGCTCCAAGGCTACGCCCTCACCCTTATGTGGGTTAAAGCCTGCAGGTACTACCGGAAGGGGTTTTGCTCCCATATCCTCACAAAAGCAAAAATATTCATAATATCCCAGTCCCAGTGTCTGATTATAGCGCCAGTTATTTCTCCAGCTCGGTCTCTTCTGGATAGGCCCTAAAGTTCTCTTCCAGCGATACATGGAGTTTCTTGCATGGTCATCCAGTGCACCATCGTGGGTAAGACATCCGCCTGGGAAACGCATAAACTTGGGCTTCATCTCCGCCAATGCCTGAGCAATATCCTTACGAAGACCATTTTCTCTGCCCTTATAGGTATCCACCGGGAACAGGGATACCATATCTAAATCGTATACTCCCGCTTCTCCAAAGGTAATATAAAGGCGTCCATTCCATGTAGTATTGGTTGCTTTCAGCACCACCTGATATTTTACAAACTCCTCCGATGCCTTTACTTCAACAACTCCCTTGGCATATATTCCGCCTTCCTCCGGTTCATCCACTGACACGACGATTTCCCCCTGCGCTACATCGGTACGGATATATATGGAAAAGACATACTCCTTTTCCTCTTCCACGAAAATACCACTGTTAAAGCCATTGTTTATGATATAGGAGCCACTCTCTGCATTCACCTGCAAATAGTGCGTATTCTCCTCATTCAAAGGCTTCTCCGTAAGCACCTGCCACTGACAATTCTCTGCCTTGTCCCAAGCAGTCAATGAGTGGTATTCCGGCTTGTCAATCTCACAGAACTCAAAGGAACGGTTCTGCACCAGTTCCCCATATAAGCCGCCATCTGCGGCATGATTAATGTCCTCAAAGAACAGGCCGTATAAATCCCCCAGCTCCTTGTAAATCTTATCCTGATAAACCGTAATCTTCTTCATTATGTAACCCCTAGCCCTTTAAAATTCCGTAAAATATGGATTATCCTGTGAGACGCTCTGCTCCGGTGCCACATAAGGAGTTCTTTCTCTCACAATTTCACGGTAAAATGCTGCATAGGAAGCCTCCATATATGGCTTTAGGAATAGATATCCGATACCCAATGTAAATACACACAGAAACGCCCAACCGATAAAACTTAAATTCAAACAGAAAAATCTCCCCTTATTTCCGTCCATCAGCTTTCTTGACTCCGTAATGCAATCCGTTGCAGACATATCCGGATTTTCTGCAGCAATATATGCCGCCATGGAGTAGCTATAGTTCTTTACAATCCCAGGTATAATGAACAACAGTGACCACAAGAAAACAAACAAACCTCTTAAAAACTGCACACAGAACCCCTGCCCAAAGCAGTCAAACTTGCTGAACAAATCAGAAAACTGAGGATTATTACCATCCACCAAATTAAGATTATATTTTGCATATCCAAGTGTAACGGGTCCGCCGATAATAAAGCACGCAATCGCCCATACTACTACAATGAGAAAAAAGATTCCCACTACTGCAAGTGTCGCCTGCATAATAGGATCACTAAGTAGTTCTGTTACATTTATACCACTTGCCTCCAGCTGCTCCAGCTCCTGCTCCGTATCACTGCTTGATGAGCTTCCACCATTCCCTTGCAGGGTAACGCAAGCTCCCAAAAGCGAAGCCACAAGTCCGGTAAGTACTGCCCAAAGCCAGTTGTTCTGCAGCGCCATCCGCGCCCTCTCTCTAAAATCCTTTGCATACATCATTGTTTTCTCCTCCTCGTAGGTATGTATTAATTATTTTTGATGCTCTTTTTCTCAATCTGAAAATAAATCTGCATCAGCACTACAGCCTCCACAATAATATACAGCGGCATCAGATTGGCCCAGATGCCCTCACTGTTAACGCATAAGTAACAGATTATCTCTGTCACCACACAGAAGCCCCATATCAGCATTCCACAGGCATGATTGTACGCCTTCACATCCTTCAATGGAAGCTTTTTCTTGTTAAATACCTTGTTCTGTTCTTCTGCACAGAACACTCGCATTCCTGCCATAACGCAGATAAAACCGATTGCCACAAATAAAACCATCTTTTGCATTCCTCCAATCACTAGTCTTTTTAGTATAACACATCTTAACCGATTATGGAACTATACAAATCCATCCCAAAGCTGGTCAGCTCCGGCGGATGCTGAATCATTTTAAAGGTACGTCTTCCGCTCTCCTCGCGCTCTGCGCTAAAAAATTCCACACCAATATTCTCCATTTCTCCGGCTTCCTCATAAATCCGCTGGGCAAAGGATAAAAGATGAGTCACCGTCAGTACCTTCACATCCGCTTCCGTCAATGCTTTGATGATATCATAAGCAATCATGGAGCCCTCCTTCTCCGTAGTAGTTGCGAAGGACTCATTCAAAAGTACCATGGAATGCGCTCCCAGATTATCCACAATCTGGCTCATACGCTTCAGCTCTTCGTCCAGCCTTCCACTGTTCATGGCACTGTCTTCCCTTCTGGTAAAATGGGTAAAGAAGCTTGGAAAAATACCGCTCTCATAGCTCTCCGCAATAACGGGCAGACCGCACTGCATCATAATCTGGGCAATGCCGATACTGCGCAGGAAGGTGGACTTTCCGCCCTGATTTGCTCCGGTAATCACCAAAAGCTTCTTTCTTGCAATGTCACAGGTATTTCCCACCGGCGTAACTCTTTGTTCTACAGCCATCACAAATTCCTTCAGATTCTCAAATCTGAGAGTATCTCTGCCCACCACTACCGGATAGCACTGGGGCAGATAAAACCGCTTTATATGCTGCTGCAGAATAATAGCTGCCTTATAAAAGCCCAATTGGAAATGAAGCTGATCAAAAAAATCGTTATACGTCTGCACAAAGGGTGCACATGCGCTGACCACATACCGCACCACCTCATACTCCAGATGAAGTCCCTGTCTGAGCAGATTCATATCCTTCCGAAGCTGTATCACCTCCGGCTTCTGGGACTGGATATATCCCTGCACCAGCTCCGCCATACTACTCCGTACGCCAAAAGCCCTGCTCTTTGTATGAACCTCTTCCACCACAAAACCGCCGCATTTTAAGCCCTGTGCCAAATTACAGCCCAGCACAATTCTGGGCTTTACCTCTGTCTTTTCCTCATTTTCCGTATCCCTTATGTAAAAAGAGATATCCTGTAAAATCTTCTGAAGCGCCTCCTCCTTTTCCTCCGAAAACTCACCGCACAGACTATCATATAAGTCTGCAAAGCCCCTGGCATTCAGCCCGGGAAGATTTTCCTTCAGCATCCTCTTAATTTTACTAAGTGTGTTTACAAAAAGACTCAGCACATGAATGTCCGACACCAGCTTGGCGGTAGAATCCTTGGTACTCCTTCCGCTAAGCCGCCTGCCCAGTGCCTCCCAAGTCTTAAGCATTTCCTCCACCGTGGTATACATTTCATAGATAAATTCTTTATTGTCCAGCGCACTTTGCAGCATTTCATGACGATACAGAATCTCTGCCTCACTGCTTAACGGAACCATCATCACCGCTTCCATGGTTCTTGCCAGAAATACATCCTCCTTATCAATGCTGTCCACCCGTCCATCCTTATAGATGACCTCCTTGGCTGCAATGGAAAAGAGGGTCTTTAAGCCCAAATCCTGTATTATATTTTTCGCATCCGCATATCTGGGAATATTTCCCCATTCCTTATCCTCGTATAAAAAGTGTACCCTCATCCCAGTCTCTCCTTCAGCTGCTGATAGGTCAGATGATATTTATTCACCTGATTCATGGCACATACACTCTCATCTGCTTCCCTCCTGCAAATCTTGAAATTCTGCACCTTGTGTTCATCCATCATGGCACGCATACTTACAATGCTCTCATGAGCCTGCGTGAGCTCTTTTAAATGGGTAACATAGATGCCCCTGCATCCCTGGGCGATAAAATGCTCCAGTACCTTCTTTCCCATAATGCAGGCATCATAGTTGGCCGCCGTGGTAAACAGCTCGTTAATCACCACAAATGCGCCCTGGCTTTCCCCGCTCATCATGGGCTTTAACCGAACCAGCTCATCCATCAGCTTTCCCCGTCCCGTTTCCACACTCTCCTCCACAGAAAAATGAGTGAGCAGCTCCGGGAAAAAATGTACATTGGCCACATCTGCCGGCACATCCAGTCCCATTTTGGTAAAATAGATCAGTTGCCCCAGACTTCTGGCAAAGGTGGTCTTACCTCCCTGATTAGGACCTGTCAGCACCATAAAGCGCTCCCCTTTTGCCAAATAAAAATCGTTACTGACCACCGCCTTGTCCGTATGTAAGCTGTTGCAGGCAAGGGCAAGATCATACAGGCCGCCGGCACACATATCCTTCCCCTCTTCTACCGCAGGAGCCGCAAAAGAAAGCCCCTGCAGCTCCATTTTTTTCTGAAACACCAGATAAGACAGATAGAAAGCTATCTCTTCACTAAACCGGATAAGGATTTCATTTTCATACTCCCGGTATTTGTGATAAAAGCTTCTTACCTCCTCAAAATGCTTCCCATGTCTTCTGGCAAACTTCAGTACAATTTCCTGCTCCAAATCATCCAGATTTCCCAAGGTGGAAAAGGGACTCTTAAGCTCTGCCCCATGCTCCCCCAAAGCCTTTTGCAAAAAGCTCTCATAGCTTCCCGGCAGAGTATCCTCGGACACATACAGCTGCTCATTTTCGTATACCAGCTTCACCTTAAAGCCCAGCAATTCCTCCCGCAGCCTAAGTGCCTCCTTCTGCATTTCCTGAAACTCCTGGGTAAAAAGATAGTTCTTCAAAAATGCCCTCAATGAAAGGAGTCCCTCCGATTCCACGGGGGCTTCCACAAGTCCCTCATACAGATATGTATAGGCATCGCAATACGCCGCCACCTCTAAAAGGTGCCGGGCTCCCATCTGCATTCCTAGCGTTACAGATTGCTTTCTCTCCTGTGCCTGTCTCCGCTTCTCTGCCAGCTCCGAAAAGGCAAACAAAAGCTCCTGCACAGACTCCTTTTTCACATCCTTATAAATGGCCCTTCGATAGGCCTCCCCGGCCTTATCTGCCGGAAAAGAATAATAATATTTCTTCACCGGCACCTGCACCAGGCTCTGTATCTTCTCCACAATCTGGTCCAGATTTAAATCTAGGAAAAATGCCGGCATCCCTGTATCTTCTGCATCCGGAAGCAGCTTTTTATCCAATATACTTTCAAATTCCATATCCCATATCCTCCGTGGAAAATTATATCACATAGTAAGGCACCTTAGCACTAAGAACCTGTAGGTGATGCACAAAGTTTCCCCCAACCATTCTCCACATTGGGATAACGCTCCCCCCGCTCCCGCACTGCACTTTTTTGCAGGGTTGCCTTCAACTTTTCCCCATACAGATACACATCCTCCCCCCGGACGATTCCCTGCTCCATCAGGAGTGCAGCCGCTCCCGACACGATAGGGGTAGCAAAGGATGTTCCGGTAAACTCTGCCATACCTCCATAAATGCTGGGTGCCGGTATGTTCACCGCCGGTGCCGTGATATCCGGCTTGGAGTAGGTAATCAGTGCTGAATCTGCCGCCACATATCCCCTGCCGGAAAAGGGCGCATAGGAAGCAAACACACTGTTATAGCCAGCCACACTGATAACCATCTGGGCTGTAGAAGGAATGGTCAGCGTCTCCTCCGGCGTGGGGCGCAGGAAAACCGTCCCCTCTCCCCGGGACTCCTGTGAAGGTAAATACATGGTAACGCTGCCGGAAACAACGGATATGCCCACAATTTCAATCTCCCACAAACCACTGCTGATATAATTTCCCCGAACCGGCAACATCTCAATATAAATTTCTCTTTTTACCGAGTAAGGAGTGGGCAACCCGAAGTATACAAGGAGCCGCGTATTTCCGGTAATTACCTCATACTTACCATCTGCAATCCCCGGCGGCAGGGGTATCCGCTCTCCTGCCGGGGAATAAATTGCAAAGGAAAGCTCATCTGCGTAATTCTGCCACATCTGTATGGACAAATTTGGCTCATACTCTGCCACAGAAAGCTGCACCACATTTCTGGCAGACAGCTCCACATTCACATGCCCCCCCGTATCGCCCTCGTTTCCCGTCCCTACACAGATGGTGTTTCTGCCCATACCACTGACGGTGTCCAGATATCTGGCAAGAAGGCCCGTACCATCGTGGGGTCCATAGGTATTTCCAAAGCTTAGGTTTATGACAAGGGGCTGCCCCAGCTCCAGTGCTTTGCGGATAACCGCATCCAGCCCCCGCATAATCTGCGTGGTCATGGGAAAGCCATCCCCCTGCTGCGTTCCCAGTTTTACGATAAGAAGCCCTGCAGCGGTGGCTATTCCGGTCCTTGTCCCGGCTGCAATTCCTGCCACCGCAGTACCATGTCCGGTCACATCTGCTCCCGGCAAAACCGCTGCTCCAGCCTGCAAAAGAGAGTCCAGCTGCTCCCCGCTATATTCCTCTCCCCTCTGCTGGTCCCACAAATACACCACCCGGGTGCTTCCATCCGGATTTTGAAACTCCGGATTTCTCAGCTCAATCCCGGAGTCCAGCACCGCAATCAGGATTCCCGTGCCATCCAGTCCCTGCTCTCCTCGCACCAAAGGATAAATACAGCTCTCCGCCTTCACATCAATGGCCTGATAAAAAAAGCGCCTGGGAAGCTCCGCATATTCAATCTGCCGAACCTCTCCCAGATACGCCATCTCCGCCTCCGGTACCTGCAAAATTGCAAAATCCCCCAGAAGATATTCTACTTCAATCCCCCTTGTCCTAAGTTCCTCCAGACTCCCGAAGTACTTCACAATGACCTCCCAGCGCCGGGTCCCTTCTGTAAAAGCTGCATTCAGATTATCGCTGCGCACCCGCACCTCCTCTTCCGTCTGCAAGGCCAGATTCAAGGCATTATCAAACTTTTCACTCATACAATCACCAAATCGTTTTTGCACATTGTATGAAAAAAGCACCGGTACTATGACCGGCGCTTTACTACACACGCAATTTGACCAGATAATACAGCCAGATGTTCTTCTCCTTCACCTGCTTCAAAATCTCGTCCTGCTCCTTCAGGGCAAGGGCGATGTCCTGCTCAGTGATTGCCTTGTCTCCATAGGTTAAATCTTCCCAGATACCCACAAATTCATAGGACAAACTATGCTTTACCTGCATCTCCTCCATGGTTTCCTGGTCGGCGCGGCGGATACCCAGTCTGGAAAGAAGCCAGAGATTATTCATAGCCACCTTCCGAAATTTCTCCTCCGGCAACATTTTCGTGAAGCTACGTTTTCTCAAGGTAGTATCCAACCATAAGAAGCCAACTACACAACCAAGGATTCCCAAAACAGTGAGCACTACAAATCTGGCATTCTCCTGTTTCTCCTCTTCGGTAAGCTCAGGTTTTTCTTCTACCTTAACCTCCTGAGTTACGTCCTCTTCCTCCTCTACAGGCATTAAACTTTCCACATCTATCACACTCTGTGCCGTTTCCGATACCGGCTCCCAGGGCGTATAACGTATCTCCTCATACCCCGGCGTAGGCTCAAAGGGAATCCAGCCCACCCCCTCTAAATACACCTCCGGCCAAGCGTGAGCCATATAAGAATAGGCCGTCACCGTTTTATCCGAATCCACGGGGAGGCAAAAGCCCTCCACATACCTTGCCGGAAAGCCCTCCGCCCTGGCAAGCAGCACAAAGGCGGTGGCAAAGTAGGAGCAATACCCCTTTTTATTTTCCAGTAAAAAGTAATCCAGAAAAGAAGCCACATCCGTCACCTTCTCCGGCAAGGCTCCCGGGGTCATGGTATATTCCAGCTGCCACAGCGCCTCTTCGATTGCAAGGAGCTTTTCCACCGGGGTATCCGCACCTTCGAAAAGCGCATCCAGATATGCACGCACCTCCTCCGAAACTGTTGTTTCCGGCAGATAACAGTTCCTTATCTCCTGACGCCGCATTTCCAGCTCTTCATATTCCAGAGCAACCTTTCCACCAGGAACATATTCCCGGATGACCTGCGCCCAGCGCTCTGCATCCTCCTCCTTGGTACTGTTTACAAAGGCATAAAAGGAAGGATGATTTACATTCAGCTGCTGATAATATACACTATATGCGGTAGAGTATCCTTTCTGCTCTTCAAAACGTAGATTTGCTCCGTCACATACATACTCCGCACCAATCATTTTCCAGGTTTTCAGCGGCGCAAATACATATCCCGTATTAAAATATAAATACTCTATATTCAACTTGGTTTCTGCAAAATAATCCTCTGAAAACTCACTGTCATAGCCCTCCAGATAGTAGATGCTCTCCAAAGTATCTATCAGCCGATCCTCCTCCAGAGTACTGTTTTCACTGCTCCAGCCATTTCCCCAAAAGGTATCATAAATTTTTCCCATCAGGTACACATTGGTCTTTAAGCCTCTGTTGCCCTGCACCCGCAGGATTTCCTTATCATCCGCTACCAGACCACTCATCAACCTTCCATCCTCGGAAAATCCGGTGACTGCACTACCGAAATCCTCCTGGCTGCCGCGCCCCATATTTTCTGCCCAGATGGTCACCCTTCTGGAAAAATTTTTGTAAAAATCCTTTACAAACTGCCAGTCATAGGGCTCCTCGGGAGCAGGAGTAAGCAGCGCCATGGTCATATGCAGCACACAAAACATCATAATCCAGACCATGTAGCTTTTGCCCGGATGCTCCCGGAACTTTTTCCAGAAATGCTCTATCAGCTCTGTCACATACAATACTACCGTCCACATAAGTACCATAGCACCGCCATGGCTGACCTCATACCTTCCAAAAAGACATACCAGAAGATACCCCGCCATCCCCGCTGCCGGCAAAGTCTTTAGCAGAGGTAGTTTTTCCAAAATTACCTCTGCAAGATATATCCCTACACAGAGAAAAAGCAACCGGACATAAGTATTCTCCCAAAACTCCCCTTCCGGGATTCTATGCAGTCCCAGAACCAAAAGCCCGGCAGATAAAAATGCCAAAGTGACTCTTCCGCGAAGCTGTAAGTAATTTAAGCACGCCATAAGCACTATGATTCCCAACGAAAACAGCACTGTTCCTACCGCTATGGCCAGCCCCAGTTCTCTGTCCGTCATTATGTACAGTACTCCCAGCGTCAGCAGCATGGCGTAAAACACCCGGTATATCATATATTCTTTGATTCCAAAGAGCTGTACCTTCCCCATCATAGCACGCCCTCCAGTCTGTCTGCGGTAGTTATCTTCACAATACGTATTCTTTCACTGGCCTGCCGAAGCACCTTTTCCCCGGCTTCGTCTGTGACATAATACACCACCACCATCATTCCCTTATCTGCCAAATCCTGTATCCGGGTAAGAAGCTCCTCTTCCACCTCATGGCACACCAATATTACCAGTCGGCAGTCTCCCAGAAAACCACTACCGGCAGCATCCTCCACAGAAAGCCACATATTACTTTCCTCATCAAAGGTCATGGTACTCATATAGGAATACAGGCCCTCATAAGCATTCATTCCCTCCACGGTATAATGTCCCTGTTGCTTCCAACCGGTATACACCTGATATCCAATGCCCTTACCAGCCAGAAAAAAGCTGATTGCCAGCGTAGTTTCCACCAGCTGATTTTCCAGCGGAAGATATTGATATATGTCCTTACTGTACCGCTTCCTGTCACAGATAATAAGAATTCCCTGTTTTTCTTCCCCTGTCTGTAATCTGGTTTTCAGCTTCTGCTCCCGTGCAGATGCCTGCCAGTGAATCCGGCGCAGGCAGTCTCCCTGCACATAATCACGCACCACCACATCCGGCTCATTTTGACCGGTTCTGGCCTCCTTCTGCACCACAGCGGTCACATCCGATAGGGCTGCCAGCTCACTTACCGGTATCGTCCTTGGATGCACAATTGCCTTGATGGTACTGGGAATTCTGTATTTAAAAGAAAAAAGGCGGAAAAAGTCCGTTATCACCACTTCCTTTACTCCTACCTCATATTCTCCCTTGTATCTACAAATCAGTTTGGTATGAAAGGTCTGCCTGTCTCCCGGAAGCAGCTCATACTCTGCATAATCCGGGATATCCTCCACAAAAGACAGTCCGGAAAACAGCCTGACACTGACACTGGAAAATCCAAAGAAACTGCCATTTTCCAGCACATAATAATAGGACATGGGCTCATTACAGACCATGTCTCTACTATCCACTTCCTGATATATACGAAATCCAAAATAAACTGCCAAAAGATATACGCCCGATATCACCGGAACCAGCGTCAGTAAAAAGAAAAAACCATAGCTGATGGCCCCACCATAAAAGCTGATTCCCACCAATGACAATATCCAAAGCACGGCAAATATACATCTTCTACATCTCATAGCTCATCCTCATACCGGAATCTTTGCCTTTACAATCAGGCTTTGCAAAATCTTCCTACTGTCTTCCTTGCGGATTCTGGCCTCCGAGGTCAGAGCCACTCTATGAAGCAGCACCTCCATAGCCACCTGCTTTACATCGTCCGGCTTCACATAATCCCTTCCTGCAATGTAAGCCCTGGCCTGAGATGCACGGATTAAAGAGAGCATGGCTCTGGGACTTGCGCCCAGCACAAACCGCTCTTCCTTTCTGGTCAGCTCTATTAAATCCTGTATGTAACCAAGGACCAGATCATTTACCTTCATCTGCTCCACCTCTGCCTTCATGGCCAGAATATCACTGCTGTCACATACCACCTCCACCGTATCCGGTGTCCGCCCCTGTAAAAACTGCTGTGCCAACACCAGCTCCGCTTCCCGATCCGCATATCCGATGGAAAGCCGCATCATAAAACGATCCATCTGCGCCTCCGGAAGGGGATATGTCCCCAGAAACTCCACCGGATTCTGGGTGGCAATCACCATAAAGGGCTGTGGCAATGGATATACCTCTCCATCCACGGTCACCTGCCCCTCCGCCATGGCCTCCAAAAGTGCGGCCTGGGTCTTGGGCGAGGTTCTGTTAATCTCATCTGCCAGTAAAATCTGATGCATCACCACACCATCTCTGTGCTCAAACTCGCCCGTCTTCATGTTGAAAACGCTCATTCCCACAATATCTCCCGGCAAAGTATCCGGTGTAAACTGGATTCTGCCAAAGGAGCATTGCATACTCTTCGCTAAAGTGTTGGCCAAAGTGGTCTTGCCCACTCCGGGCACATCCTCCAAAAGCACATGGCCACCTGCCAGAAGACAAATCAACATCTTATCCACAATCTCTGCCTTTCCCACAAAGACCTTATTGATAGCAGCCTGTAGCTGCTCTACTTTCCCCTGATGAATCATTTTCTCCCCCTAAACGCTATTCGCTGTAAAACTCTGCAAACACACGGATGGCATATGCCGTATCCCTGCATCCTCCGGTCTCCACCGCCGAATGCATGGCCAGCTGTGGAAGCCCCACATCCACAGAGGATAAGGACACATGGGATGTAGAAATATTGCCCAGCGTAGAACCTCCCAGAATATCGGAACGATTGTGATAGGTCTGGAAGGGCACTCCCGCCTTCTCACAAAGAAGCTTCATTTTCGCTGTAGAAACCGCATCCGTGGTATATTTCTGACTGCCATGATACTTAATCACAAGACCACCGTTCAGGTAAGGCCGATTGGTAGGGTCCGCCTTTTCGGGATGGTTAGGATGCACTGCATGAGCATTGTCCGCAGAGATAAGAAAGCTGTCCGCAATCATACTCAGATACTGATTTTTGCTACAGGAAAGGCTCTCCCCGATTCTCTCCAGCACATCGGAAAGCAAGGTAGAATCTGCGCCCTGCATGGTACTACTGCCGATTTCCTCATTATCAAACACTGCCGCCACCGTGATATACTCCGAAGGCCTTGCGCTGCAAAGAGCCTCCACCTGAGCATACACACTCTGCAAATCATCCAGCTTAGGCGATAAAATAAATCCCTCATCTGCCCCAATAACTCTGCCCTTATCCCGGACATACAGATACAAATCATGCCCCAGAATTGCCTCTTCCGGGATATTCAGTGCCCCACTGATTTCCCTAGTTAAAAGTCCCTTACAGCCACCTTCTGCCTGCATGGACATCAGCGGAAGCATATCCACCTGGGGATTGTACTCCACGCCCTTATTCATTTCCCTGTTCATGTGGATGGCCACATTGGGAATCACTAAAAGGTCCTTATCCACATCCACGGTGGTGGTCACTGCCTGACCTTCCTCATTTTTATATACCACACGGCCTGCCACAGAAAGAGGTCTGTCCAGCCAGGTGGACAAAATCATACCGCCATACTTCTCCGTGTTCAGCTTCACGTACTTTTCTTCCACTGCCATCTCCGGATGCTCCTTCACTTTAAAGGTGGGAGAATCACTGTGGGTAGCAATGATATGGAAGCCCTTAGCAGAGTGCTCCGGCATACGAAATGCTATAATGGAAGACCCGTTTCTGGTCACAAAATAATCCTTACCGTATTCCATTTCCCAGCACTGCTTTTCCGAAAGCTCCGTAAAGCCCTGCTCCTTTAAGGCATTCCCGATATTTTCTACCACATGATAAACACTCTTACCACCTTCAATAAAGCTTAACAGCCCCTGATTTACACTCTTAAAATCCATATGAAAACCCACCTATCTATATACGATTTCCTTTGCCTTTTTATCCGCCAATTCTGCTCCCTCCAAGGCTTCAATAATTGCCAGTGCAAAATCTAGTGAAGTGCCCATACTTCTGGAGGTAATCACCTTACCATCCACGCAGACACTCTCAAAGGATACCTCTGCGCCCTGCAAATGCTCCTCAAAGGAAGGGAAGCAGCAAGCCTTCTTGCCCTGCAGGATGCCTCTGCGCCCAAAGATGCTTGGAGATGCACAAATGGCAGCCACATACTTGTCATTCTTAAAATATTCATCCACCAGAGCCATCAGACCATCATGAGCCTCTAACTTTCTATGACCTGCTCCTCCCGGAAGCACCACCATATCATAAGCATCCTTCTCCATATCATCAAAGAGCATATCACAGCGAATAGGGATGTTGTGTGCCCCCATTACCTCTAAGCTCTCCATCACAGAAACCATGCTTACCTCAATCCCCGCTCTGCGGCACAAATCCACTACGGTTAATCCTTCAATTTCCTCAAAACCATCTACAAAAAATACAGCAATTTTGCTCATAGAAAATCTCCTCTCAAAAATGAATTTATAAGTTTTTAATAATAATATCAAATGTTTTACTTTTTTTCTATATGGATTTGCGATATACTAATTATATCAGTTTTGGTATGCATGTTTCGCTCAAAAAACTGATTAAATTAACATAAGAATCGAGATGAAATATCAGAATGGAAATTGAACGCAAATTTACTTTAAAGAGTCTTCCCGAGAATTTAGACCAGTATCCCTGCCACATCATCGAACAGGGCTATCTGAATATCAACCCGGTAGTACGTATCCGCAAGCAGGACGATACCTACATCCTGACCTACAAAGGTAAGGGCATGATGGCCAGAGAAGAATACAATCTGGCACTTACCGAAGAAGCCTACTACCACCTGCGGGAGAAAATTGACGGCAATCTGATATCTAAGAAAAGATATCTGATTCCCCTGCACAATCCCCAGTTCGAAAAGGGCTTCCCTGCACCTCCTGATGACTACACCTTAACCATCGAGCTGGATGTCTTTGATCCCCCTTTCGCCCCACTTGTCATGGCTGAAGTGGAATTCGGAAGCACCGACTCCGCCGAAGGCTTCATTCCCCCGGACTGGTTCGACAAGGATGTCACCTATGAACGTGAGTATCATAACTCTGTACTTTCTGTGAAGAAATTTGATTAGTATCACATAAAGAGCATCATTTCATGACCATTTGCGGTTCTGAAATGATGCTCTTTCCTATTTCCGGGCTCTTTGGGCGTACATCAGAAAATCTCACTCCCTTATTCCTATAAACTCCCAAACAATTCCGGCTCATTTTCTATCAAATCCTCTGCAAGATATCTTGCATTCATATTCTCTATTCCATAGCTGCTATCTGCCACCTGCTCTGATAATTTACTGGAATAATAAATATCAAAAGCCTTTCTTAAATCAACCTGTTTCATATCCGCTATGGCTTTGATAATATCATTCTCCAGATTCTGCTTATAAACTTCCGAAAGCTGTTTCCTATCCGTCATACTATTTCACCTCATACGCATTTTGGAATGTCAGTAGCTGATTCAAAGTGTCTTGATTCACAATACAGATTTGATCATTCATCTTGTAATATCTCAATTCTTCCAAAACCTTTTTCTTATCCCATAGCCCCCTAAAATACATATCCACCACTTTAAAGACATCATCATCTGCCACGTTGCCAACAACAATGTCATAATCCTTATTCAATGGCTCTCCTCTTCGACACGCACATACAAAATCCAGCCACTTTTCATTTTCTTCTTCAAAAGACAGCACACGATAGTTTTCCCAGTTATCATCCATTTCGTACTCATTTACAATAGCCGTTCTTCCCTGTCTCATACCTTTTCGCACTGCCCATTTTTTCGCCTGTTCTTCAAAAGTGGTCAGATAAAATCCTCTCCCGAAGTCAAGATATTTCTTTGAATGCTTAACGTCTGGCATTTCTACTCGCTCTGTCGTTCCATGATAAACTACCATACATCGACTCCCTTTTCCTTTACATATTCCGTGATATCCTCTACTAGGTATTCCTTTCCCTGCGTGTGCAGCACATCATAACAGGCTATGATATACTCATCCAAAATTCCTGTAGAATTCAGTATTTTATAAACAGCCGCCGGAGATTTCTTCCATTTTTCTGCAAGACTGTATAACATAAATATCGAAAAACTTAATTCCCTCTCCCTACACATAGCATGTACCTCCAAACTCTGTTTTCTACTCCTTCCACCAAATATATTATATCCAGCTACTGCTTCTTTCGCAATAAAAACCGTTTTTGTGATAGCACATAATATTCGCGCTCCAAGAATTCTCCTGCATAACGCAAAAACGGAAGACCCTAAAGTCTTCCGTAATTCTTGGTAATCTTATAAATTGTAGCCGCCAGCTCCTTCGTAAGGACGCCGTCCTTCATTCTCCACTCCCAGTTGCCACCCAAGGTGGATGGGGTATTGATACGGGCTTCGTTGCCAAGTCCCAGATAATCCTGCAATGGAATTACCACGGTTTCTGCTACGGAACAGAAAGCCGCAGTGATAAACTTCATGTTTACCTCGCTTCTGTCCTTGATGCCCAGATATTCATCTACATAAGTACGGTCCGGCTGCGGTGCATTGTCATACCAGCCCATGATGGTTTCATTGTCGTGGGTTCCGGTATACACGATGCTGTTTGGCTTATAATTATGTGGTAAATACTCGTTGGTGGCATCGGTGCCGAAGGCAAATTCCATAATCTTCATGCCAGGGAAGCCCGTCTTTTCCACCAGCTCAATTACCGAATCGGTAAGGAAGCCCAAATCCTCTGCAATCACTGCCTTGTCGCCCAGTCTTCTCTTCATGGTCTCAAAGAGCTTATAGCCCGGTCCCTTGGTCCAATGACCGTTCTCCGCAGTTTCATCCCCGTAAGGTACAAACCAATATTCATCAAAGCCTCTGAAATGGTCAATACGCACGATATCGTACAGCTCGTAGCAATATGCGATACGCTTCATCCACCAGTCAAAATCCGTCTTTTCATGATAATCCCATGCATACAAGGGATTGCCCCAAAGCTGTCCGGTCACACTGAAAGCATCGGGAGGACAGCCTGCCACACCGATGGGAAGATTCTCCTCATCCAGCTGGAAAAGTTCCGGACTTGCCCAGGTATCCGCACTGTCAAAGGCAACATAGATGGGAATATCGCCCACAATCTGCACGCCCTTCTCATTGGCATATCGCTTCAATGCAGCCCACTGGGTTGCAAATATAAACTGCTGGAATTTGTAAAAGCCGATTTCATCCGACAGCTTCTCCGTATATTCCTTGATGGCTTCTGGCTTTCTTAAGCGGATGTCCTCATCCCACTCTACCCAGCACACACTGCCAAAGGAATCCTTCACAGCCATATACAGGGCATAATCCTGTAACCAATAATCGTTCTTGTTTACAAACTCCTGATAAAGTCTGTCCCCTGTAAGCCCTCTTTCCAGAAATCTGTCATAAGCCTTACGAAGCAATTTGTAACGACTGTAATACATCTTCTCGTAATCCACATACTCCGGATTCGTTCCGAAATCACAGGCATCACATTCCACCCTGGTAAGAAAGCCACCATCAATTAACTTTCCTAAATCAATAAAATATGGATTTCCCGCAAAGGTAGAAAAGGACTGATAAGGAGAATCCCCATATCCGGTCTGGCCCAGGGGCAGAATCTGCCACAGCTTCTGCCCGGATGCCTTTAAAAAGTCCACAAATTCATACGCTTTTTTTCCAAATGTTCCGATTCCGTACTCCGATGGAATACTGGAAACAGGTAATAAAATACCACTTCTTCTCATGTTTTGTTGCAACCCCTTTTTGCTTAGCTTAATTTCCAAATGTCTTCATTGTACTCTGCAATAGTTCTGTCGGAGGAGAAGAATCCGGCCTTTGCAATATTTACAAGGCTCATTTTCTTCCACTTCGCCTGATCCTTATAATCCTCAAACATCTGATCCTTCACCTTGATATAATCCTCTAAATCCAGTAAGGTCATAAACCAATCCTTGTTTAAAAGCTCATTATAAAGGCGCTCTAAGTTCTCCTTCTGACCAACTGCCAGAGCCTTCTTACTTACGATAAAGTCCACTGCTTCCTTAATCACAGGACTCTTCTTGTAGAAGTCCTTGGAAACATAGTCAGCCTTTTCGTAGTGCTTAATTACAGTATCGGACTTTTCACCGAAAATGTAAATATTTTCATCACCAACTAATTCATTTATTTCTACATTTGCACCATCACTGGTACCTAAGGTAACCGCACCGTTTAGCATAAACTTCATATTACCGGTACCGGATGCTTCCTTGCTCGCCAGAGAAATCTGCTCGGAGATATCGCAAGCAGGAATTAACTTCTCTGCGTAGGTTACGTTATAATTCTCCACCATCACAACCTTCATGTATGGAGAAACCTCCGGGTCATTATTTACGATTTCCTGTAATACTAAAAGTAAGTGAATGATATCCTGAGCAATCACATATGCGGGAGCTGCCTTTGCACCGAAAATAAAGCTGATTGGTGTCGCTGGTTTCTTACCGCCCTTGATTTCCAAGTACTTGTGAATGATATATAACGCATTCATCTGCTGACGCTTATACTCATGAAGTCTCTTAATCTGAATATCATAGATGGAATTAGGGTCAAGCTCCACGCCCTCTGCCTTTGCGATATGAGCTGCCAGTGCTTCCTTCTTGCCCTTCTTAATCGCTGCAATAGCATCTAAGGTTTCCTCATCCTCCTTGAATGCAAGAAGCTTCTCAAGCTCCGCTGCATCCTTCTTAAAGCCACTGCCAATCTTCTCTTCTAAAAGTGCAGTTAACTCCTTGTTGCAGGACAATAACCAGCGGCGGAAGGTGATACCATTGGTCTTGTTGTTAAACTTATTCGGATAGAGCTTATAGAAATGATTCAGCTCTGTCTCCTTTAAAATCTCCGTGTGAATAGCTGCAACACCATTTACAGAATATCCAAAGTGGATATCGATGTGAGCCATATGCACACGCTTATTCTCATCAATAATCTGTACCTTCGGGTCCGGATAAGCCTTCTTCACACGTCTGTCCAAATCTTTAATAATCGGTACCAGCTGAGGAACTACCTTCTCAAGGTACTCCAGTGGCCACTTCTCCAGTGCTTCTGCAAGAATGGTATGGTTGGTGTACGCACAGGTCTTGCTCACCACATTTACTGCCTCGTCGGTGGTAAAGCCCTCTTCCTTGGTCAGGATGCGGATGAGCTCCGGAATCACCATGGTTGGATGGGTATCGTTAATCTGGATGGTCACGTACTCATTCATTTTGTGTAAGTCACGACCCTTTGCCTTCAGCTCATCCAAGATTAATCTGGCACCACTTGCCACCATGAAGTACTGCTGGTAGATACGAAGTAAATTACCTGCCTCATCAGAATCATCCGGATATAAAAACAGAGTTAAGTTCTTCTCAATTTCTTCCTTATCAAAGCTAATACCATCCTCTACCAAAGACTCATCGATGGTCTCGATATCAAATAAGTGAAGCTTATTCCTGCCCTGCTCATAACCAACCACATCGATATCATACAGGCGGCTCTTCACCTTTCTGTCACCGAAAGCAATATCGTAGGTTACATCGGTCTTTGTGAGCCATGACTGCTTCTCCATCCACTCATTCTTCTCTGCGGTCTGCAATTTATTCTCAAATACCTGCTTAAATAAACCAAAATGATAATTCAGTCCGATACCATCACCGGGAAGTCCCAGGCTTGCGATGGAGTCAAGGAAGCATGCTGCCAGACGTCCCAGACCACCATTACCAAGGGAGGGTTCCGGCTCCACCTCTTCTACCTCTGCCAGGCTCTTGCCCTTGGATGCCAGAAGCTCTGCTACTTCATCATATACACCTAAGTTTATCAGATTGTTGCTCATCAGCTTTCCAATCAGGAACTCTGCAGAAATGTAGTAAACCTTCTTCTCGCCTTCGATTACCGGCTTTTCCTCAATTAACTGCTTGCTGGCATTTAATAGCGCGTAGTAAAGCTCCTCATTGGTACAGTTCTCAATCTCTTTTCCATATAAGTTTTTGGTTTCTAAAGCTAATCTCTCTTTCATAATAACCCTCTCTTTTTTTCTACTCCGAAGTCATGGTTATAATACCTCTTATAAAGGTTCCGATGCAGTGGCAAGTCACCTTTATAAGAGGTATTATAACCACGACTTCTCAATATACATGTAAGATAAAAGTGCTGTAAAAACGCTTAGGAAAACGTTTTCTTCAAGTAGATATTACTACCATTTTTTGCAAAAGTCAATATCAAAAAAGGAATCATAAAAAATTAACATTTCCTGTTAAAATTTTATGATTCCCCCAAAAGTATTTTCTATTCTATTTTGCAGGATAGAAGTTCCAGTGTTTGATAAATCTGCACCTGAAATTTCTGAAAATACGCTATATTCTTTTTCACATCCTACCTTCTTTATACTCTGGTCTCTATCTTCGCAATCTCCTGTAGGGCAATCTGCTGTCCCGGTAAAATTGTGATGTACTCCTCATTCATATCTCCCAAAAATGCCCCCAGAATCTCCGTCTCTTTTCCGAATATCCCACTGAAAAAATGCCTTTCATTCAGATACACGTTTACCAGACGATTTCGAAAAAAATACCGGCTGGGATTCATATAAAAATCCATGTCTTCCGGCATTTCCCCGGTATCTTCCTCCAGAGTAATCCGCTGCATATATTGTTTGGCCAGAGCCCCCACTTTCTTGCATTTCTTCTCCACAGAGAAGTAAAAAACAAAGTCCTTATCCTGCCCTATCACATACGCGTCACAAATACCATCGTTCCAGTGGCACATCTCGATGGTGCACTTCTTTCCAACATAGGATTGATAGTACCCTACATCCGCTTCCTTTACCTCTATCATGCTACAACTTGCCCTTTCCTTTTTCGAACAATGTAGCATGATACGGATGCAGAATTTCTGAAATCCTGTCAATGGAAGGAAAGTTCCTTGGGAGCCTAATTTCCAATGAGATGTGGCTTTACAAATCAGCCATCTCTCCGTGACATTTGGTTCCCTATGGGGCGTATACGGATTTTTGTACTAATTACGCCCTGCCTCCCCCTGTTTTCTCACTTACAACAGGGATTTCGTCATTGAAAAACAGCATCTATGTGCTGTATTCCTATTGCTTCCAGAATTCACGCCCCACTTCATGCTCTTTAGCAGGGCGTGAATTAATCTAAAAGTATCTTCACAGCACATCGCTTCTAAAAATCAGAACAAATCACGACCTTTGAGAGACTTGTGCCTGCCAAAAGGGGCGTAGCGAAAATATATTTCCGCATACGCCCCGTGACATTCAATCCATAGTCTTCATGAACGAAGAAAAGCTTTCAACGCTTCACCTTTATTCCTTACTCCAGTGCTTCAGCTTCGGCAGCTGCTCCTCCAAATAAGCCCTTACCTGCTCCGGCGGCCACTGCTCATTGGACATATGCCCCACCAGGAAATCCGCTAATTGACCTATATCAGAGTATACATACTTTCCATTGGTATAACACCACTTACAGTACTCCTCGTTAAAACTTCCATCTACCTCTTTGCTAATGGTAGTATCATCCAAAGGCATACCACAGCACTGGCAATTCAGCTGACGAGGTGAGCCCAAAAGGGTATTAATTGATACATCAAACAACTTGGACAATAGTTTTAAGGTCTCTACATTTGGCGTAGTTTCTCCGGCCTCCCAGCGGGTAACTGCCTGCCTTGTTACAAATAATTTCTGTGCTAACTCCTCTTGGGTCCAGCCCTTTTTCGTGCGCAACTGCGCTATAATATCTTTCGTCTCCATAAATATTCCCTCCATGTCCAGATTATATTACGGACACATACAGTGAGGCAAGCAACTGCCTGTTGCCTTACCCTTCAAATCGGAATACATCTGCGCAGCTCCCTGCTCCAAAGGTTTTCACTGCCATGCGGTACATGGCTTTTCCATGAATGCGGTCATGCCAGATAAATCTGCGAAGAACCTTTCGCAGTGACCATTCCTCATCATAGCTACCGAGAATCACTTTATTCTCCAGGAAATTCCCCTGCTTTTCCAGCTCTTCAAAGCCTCTTTTTCGGCAATCGTAAATGGTACTTTCATTGTCTGCATCCACACCGATTTCTCCAAAATAGTAACTATTCACGCTTTTTGTATGTACATACATCTCCTCCGCAGTGCAGGGCTTCATCCCAAGAAAGGTCTTCTTCGGCTCCAGACAGCTTACATGCTTATCCGGTATGGACTCATACAATACCAGAAAATCCCGAGCAGATTTCAGTGCCAGAGCCTTCAGTTCCCGGTACTCATCCATGGTAAGAGGCTTTTTCTCCTCCTCAAAAATCACATCACTATCCGCATCACACACATCGATGGTGGATGCCTTTTCCTGTTCAATGCTTACTTCAGAAATCTCCCCTAAAGCCTCATTCTTCCAGCGAAGGTATGCCTCCACCTCACTCTGCATCTTGCTCAGCGCAATCTCTTTGGATGCGCCTCTGGTAAAGGCTCCTATGAAATTACTGGAATACAGGAGGGTATCGTTACCGTTGTGCTCCCAAACGCATTTTATCTTCATTGCAAATTCCTCCTTAGCGTAATTCTTTCTCCACCACAATAATGGACTCGTCCCCATCTCCAATCATCTCCACAGAAATCTTGCAAACCATGGTAGCAAAGTGACTCTTTTCTCCCTTAACATCATCATAAGCACTGGCCAGCAGCTTAGGCGTAGGCAATTTCCCAATGGTCATATGTGGGATATACGGGTAGCCCAGGTCATATTCTTTAAACTCATTCTCATATAATATCCGATGAATCCCCTTTATCTCCTCTGCGCCCTTTATTACATCCAGAAAAAGATAATTCCCGAAATCATCCTCATGTTTGCTGACGCCACCAAGTTCAAGGAAAAATGGTCTTATGGCTTGCAATCTGACTTCCAGGATTTGCGAAAGCTCCTCATTACTCATGGAGCTTTCAAAGGAAAAAACAATCGTAATGTGTGGACGCACCAAGTTCGCTAATGGGTCGTACTTATTTCTTATTTGATCGATTAGCTCCACATTATCGAAATGCGGGAAAATCATAATTGTCCGCAGACTCATATCTATTTCCCCTTATACTCTTTCTCCACAATCAATAGCTCCTCTTTCCCCACAAGCTTAAGTCCATCAAAATCCAGCCTAATAATGTAGGGCATGAAATCAATGATTCTCATAAAGCTCTTAAAATTGTAGGTATTATCAAAATGATACAATATGGTACTCAGCGCAGTTCCATGAGTTCCCCATAAAATGCTTTCGCCCTGATGCCTCTTAAGCACCTCCATAAGTGCCTGCACATTGCGCTCCTGCGCCATTCTAAGGGATTCCCCACCCTCTTCATGATAATCAAAATCACTCCATCGTTTCTCAATCAGAGCCAGCGTATTTCCACCGGGGCCCTTCTCCCGCTCTCGCAGACGCTCATCAGTGTGTATCTGTAAATTATGTGCCTCAGCGCAGTTCTTTATAGTATCCATACTTCTGAGATAGGGACTGCAAATCGCATAATCCAACCTAATATCGGAGAGTGCTTCCACCACTTTCTCACTATCCTCCACACCTTCCTCTGATAAAGGACGTGTGCGGTCATTTTCCCATGCATGATTGGGCTGGGCATGTCTTACAAAATAAATACTTGTCATATGTGATACCTCTTTTCTATAGACTACATAAATCTCATATAATCACTCTAACAGACTCAATCCAATCCTTCTTGACATTTTGAATATGATTTATCCTCTATACAAATAGCGGAGAAAACCTCCGCTATTCTTTCATATAGTCATTTATTACTTTTAACAGTTCTGTTGCCCTTTCATATTGTTCCAATGCATCCTGTTTGGAAACAATGTAAAAATCATCATAATCACAGCTATTTCGTATTTGAAAAGCTTGTTGTATATACTTGGAATATTTCTTATCAAAAACCCCTGTCTTAATATATTCCTTCTGAAAATATGCTATCACACCGGCATGTTTTGAAAAATCAACCTGCCTAGATGCCAGTATCGCTCTGATAGCCGCAAATATCGCATAATAAGACCTTCCAATAGAATCCTTATATTGCCCTGCATCAAGCAAAAGTTTCGCTGATATCAATTTTTCTTTTGCAGACTCCAAACGATACCTTACTAACTCATCCAATCTTCCGCCCCTCCTCGGCAATATTACGATAATAGGGTAGCGTACTTTTATACTTCACATATTCATCATATGGTATCACCGCAGGTGAAATAACGATATCGTTCTCCAATCCCACCTCCGCAGATGCGTCCCACAGCTTCTTTAACTTGTCCTGTAAAATCTCTCGCTCTCCATGCACAATAGCCACAATATCAATATCAGAGCCTTCGGTATGATCCCCACGGGCATAAGAGCCGTATAGAAAAATGTCCTCTATGTCCTCCCCATAGATAGCTTTATAATACGCAACCATTCTTTTTAAAATTCCATTTAATCTAGCATCTGTACACATCTGCACTCACCACCTTCCAATATATTAATTATATTTCACACAATCAACAAATGCAAGCTCCTATTTCACTACTACTCTACACTTCTCCACACCATAATACCGAAATATCTCTATAGCCTCCCGGCTTATCCTCTGTCCGCACACCACAATGGGCACCGCGGGCGGGCAGCCCACGGAGGCGGCTGCCAGAGTTCTTCCTTCTGCCTCATCCACTGGAATCTCTTCGCTGACAGAAAGCATGGCTTCCCTGATGGACATTACTCTTTCACAGCGTGTAAACACCGGAGCCTTCTGCATCTCACAGCTCTTTCGAGGAATCGAAATCAAAATTTCCTCCAGCCGCATAAGTCCCTCTTCCCCTGTCTCCGGTGTCACCATAAACACAATAAAATCCGAATCCGCAAATTCACAGACGATATCTTCTTTCAAAAGAAGTGCCGCAAGCTCCGTTCCTTCATATCCATAAGCCTTGGCACAAATGGTTATCTTCAGCGGTTCATCCCCTATAAGCACATATCCATGAGCAATCAGGGATGTCTTACATTTCCCAACTTTGCAGACAAACTCTTGCAGACTGTCACAGTACCCATCCGCCAGATAAGCATTCGCTCTATCCAACGACTGTAATATCAGATAGGACGGGCTGGTGGAGCCAAAGAGTGCCATAGCATTTTTCGCCTGCTGCTTCAAATATTCCGGTAAGTCGTTCCCCAGATGCAGATATGCCCCTCCGGTCAGCACGGGCAGGGTCTTATGAGCAGAATCACAGCACAGATCCGCCCCTAAATCACAGGGGTGCTGTGACTCCTTTAAAAACTTCAAATACGCCCCATGGGCATTATCCACCAGAAGAAGCACATCATATCTGTGGCATACCTCTGCAATCTCCCTTATTGGCGCCACATTGCTCAGATAATCCGGGCTGGTCAGATACACTGCTGCCGGTTTCTCCTGCATATTCACCAAATACTCTTCCACAAGTGATCCATCCAGCCTACAGGATAGGTAGGAAGCCTGCTCCCGCGGATACATCCACTCCACATCCATATCCAGTAGCGCCGCCCCACTTAGGAAGGTCTTATGCACATTCCCGGCTGCCAGTATCAAAGGCTTCCGATTCTTTTCCTTCCCATACAACGTAGCCAGATAAAGCATGGCACGAATGCACTGGGAAGACCCTTCCGTCGAAAAAAGGGTCGCACAGCCAAAAAGACTACCGGCATTCTCCTCACTTTCCCTGATAATACCGGCGGCCTCGTACAAACTGTCCGCCCCCTCTATTTCTGTAATATCCAGAGCCTCCACGCCTAAGAAACTGCTGCCCTTGTGCCCGGGCATATGCAGTCTCAGCGCTTCACTCTTCTTATATTCATTTACAAAATCACAAATCGGTGTATTCATAATAGCCTCTCCAAAATCCGCAAACTTTGGGCCGAAGGCACAAATTTGCATGTGAAAAATCTTGCATTTATGGATTTTTCACATTATTCTCCTAAAGCCTTTGCAATGGCCAGCATAATCGCACATTCCATTCGCTTGCGGAATAAGGTACAACCATACTCATAGACACCAGTAATGGAACCGGTGGAATGGTATGCGTTAGCTGCACAGCCGCCGGAACAGTAAAGTCTCGCCCAGCAATCCTTACACTCCGGATGAGCATATACATTGCAGCTTGCAAACTGGCTCTGAATCTCCGTATTGGTTACGCCATCCCAGATATTGCCCAGCTTAAATTTCTCATCACCCACAAACTGATGGCATGGATATAAATCTCCCCAAGGAGTCACCGCCATATACTCTGTTCCTGAGCCGCAGCCGGAAATACGCTTGTAGATACATGGACCACCGGTCAAATCAATCATATAGTGGTAGAAGGTAAATGGCTTTCCTTCCTTCTCTCTCTTCAGCATCAGCTCCGCCAGCTTCTCATACTGCTCCATGACAATAGGTAAATCCTCCTGGGTCAGCTCCGATGGCTCGCCCGGTGCACACACAACTGGCTCCATACTAAGCTCCGTAAAGCCCAGGTCCAGCATCTGCTGAATGTCCTTTAAAAAGTCAGGATTTGCATGGGTAAAGGTACCGCGCATGTAGTAATTCTTACCCTCTCTGGCCTCCACCAGCTTCTGGAACTTGGGAACAATACGCTCCCAGCTTCCGTTGCCTGCATAGTCCACACGATAGCGGTCATGGATTTCCTTACGTCCATCCAGACTTAAGACCACGTTACTGCACTCTTTATTGGCAAATTCAATTACATCATCATCAATCAATATACCATTGGTGGTAAGGGTAAAACGGAAGTTTTTATTGTGCTCCTTCTCGAGGCTGCGGGCCTAGGCTCCCAGCTGCTTTACCACGTCAAAATTCATTAAAGGCTCACCACCAAAGAAGTCCACCTCCAGATTTCTTCTGGTACCGGAATTGGCAATCAGGTAATCAAAGGCCTGCTTACCCACCTCAAAGCTCATCACTGCTCTGTCCCCGGAGTACTTACCCTGGCTGGCAAAGCAGTATTCACAATTTAAGTTGCAGGTATGGGCAACATGCAGGCAAAGAGCCTTCACCACGCCGGAGGTCTTCTCCTTTAATGTGCCCGCCATGGCCTCGAAGGTATCCGGTGCAAAGAGCTTACCACTGTCCTTCAGCCCTACCACCTGCTGATAGCACTCCTCTAAATCCTGAGCAGTAATATCCTCACGTCCGGCATACTTTTCTGCCATTTCCTTTAAAATTGTTTCTTTATCCTTTTCCTCAAACATCCCTATGATGTCGTAAGCCACCTCGTCCACAACATGTACAGAACCGGAGCAAACGTCCAGAACGATATTGTAGCCGCCTAATTTATATTGATGTATCATTTTTCTTCTCCTTACACAAAAACAGCCGCCTTATCAGGCGGCGTTTCAGAATTTGCAATTACTTGCTCTCCTT
>JAFTXD010000073.1 GCA_017461775.1 Lachnospiraceae bacterium | reverse complement strand
TACAAAGGGTACGGAAAGCCGTTGGTCATATATTTATCTTGATCCGGCAGAGCTGCTTGGTTCCATGCTTCCGTCCACCTGGAAGACACTGGACTTATCTTTGAGCGATTTTCCGATTCATCGTTATATTATGCATAAAGAGGAGTTTCCGCAGATTTATCAGCTGATCATCAGCATTATTGCGGAACTGGAAGAGAAAAGACCCAGCTACCAGATCAGTGCAAGAGGACTTTTCCTGTCTCTCTTTATTGAGCTTTACCGCATTCAGGCCATGGAGGGTAAGGATAAGTCTCTGACCGCCTCCGACGATGACGGTCCCGATAATTCTCTGGTAATCGCTCCTGCACTGGATTATATCGAAGAAAACTATATGCAGCAGTTCTCTATTGACCTACTTGCGGATTTGTGCCATTGGAGCCCTACTCATTTCCGCCGTGTGTTCCACGACATCATGGGAACTTCACCGCTGGACTTCATCAACAATACTCGTATTATGAAGTCCTGTAACCTGCTTCGCAGTACTGAAGAGTCCATTCTGGATATCTCCGAACAGGTTGGCTTCCACTCGGTATCCAGTTTTAACAGGTATTTCACAAAGGTCATGCAGATGTCTCCCAGAGAGTATCGTAAGCAGATGGTTCAATCCGATAAGCGTGCAGAGAATCAATCCATTCTGGAATATGCCGGATGGATGTTCCCGGAAAAATAAAAAGAGGATGTCCCTCAAGTCACTTCATGACTTTTGGGACATCCTCTTCCTTTATACCTTTATCTCTTATGCATTTTTCTTTTTCAGGTACAATCCACCCACCATACAAGCTGCCGCAAGACCAAGCATCCAGTAATAGGTTACGACATCACCGGTCTTTGGCACATCATCCAACTCATCTGCTGCAGAAGGAGTAGTGGTTGTGGTAGCTGCCGGGGTCTGAGCGGGAGCCGTTACTACAGTACTTGAAGTAGCAGTCTTGGTATAATTGCCATCTGCAATATTAAATCCTCCGTTAACGATGGAGAACTTACCTGCCTTTACATCGTAGATATCAAATACTACATTTTCTCCTTCATGGGCATAAGCATGTGCAACCTGACCTGTAACGCCGATATTTGCTGCAAGAGCGGTATCGGTTCTATCCGTCAGAACCTCAAGATACTGTACATTCTTGTTGAAATTAACGATAGCGTTATCATACACATATGCCTTGTTAATATCTGCATTAATGGCTGCGACAGCACCACCTAAGATATAGCTCTCTTCCACATAAGGAGCGGTAACGATTACCTGCGATGCCCTTTGAACTGTCAGGTTGGAAATGTTCTTGTCTAATTCCAGCTCCAGCTTCTTATCCGCTGAGTCGATGATTACAACCTTGTCACCATCTTTAAAATTCTGGTACATATAATATAATTCTCTGTGCTGCACGGTATCATCCCATGGATAATTGGGCTGGAAACGCCATTCATCATCCACTACTTTAAGTGTATATGTTGTTGCTCCTTCCGCTTCCACTGTCAGCTTGGTAATGCAGGATGCAGTGAACATCATACATAAACTCAAGATTACCGCAAAAACCTTTTTCATTCTTCTCATACCCATGTCCTCCTTTATTCTCTTCTCTACTGTTCACTTTCTTCCATCGGCTGGTACAGATACTGTTCTTCCACTTCCTTTGCTACCACCACAAACCTTCCGTTATCTACATGATAGGAGCAGGTGGAAAGGGTGATAAAGCGATCCCCGTACTCTGCCGTGACACCAGTGTCATAGAGAGACAACTCTTTGATATTATTATAAAAATCCAGGAATTCCTCCTCGGAATCTGCCTCAAAAAACTTATAGAACTTAAATACAGTATCACTTTTCTTATACACCTGAGAACGGAACACCGCCACCACTTCATAGGTTCTCAGAGTCTCCGGCGTATAGAGATATACAGTGCTATGGGATGCTCCATATTCTGCATCCTCATACTTCTCCAGCTTACCGAACATGGTTCCCGCCTTCATGTTATGTCCATGAATGATCAGATTGGTGGTCGCCGGTTCCACCTTACTGTCCGTATCCAGAATCAGACATCCGGCCTTATCATACTCACCATCAAATCCCTTGCGGAGGTAAAACTCTTCATCCTCCGGTGTCCACATAATGGGATAGTCAACATTGGTGTCCGGAATCTGCAGCCAGCCTGCCATATCCTCATTTGCTTGGAAGTATTCCTTGTAAGGATTCTCCACCAAAGGAATCGGCGTAGGTGTGGGCTCCGGTGTGGGCTCCTCTGTAGGTGCCACCGTGGGTTCCGGCGTAGGCGCCGGAGTACCGGTCGGCTCTGGTGTGGGCGTTTCCACAGGCTCCGGTACCAGAGTTGCCACTACCATATCAGACTCTTTCGGAACGCTTTCTCCATCGCCATACTGTAGCACAAAAAACAGTATAACCAAAACAATTGCCACAATTATTAATATTATAGATAAAATTTTTTGAAAATTCTTCATGACTTTATTATAGTAAATTCCCTCTGGTACTGCAAGTCAACTTGACGCTTTTTTCAAATTTTAATATACTCTTAATATATTACATTAGGGGGTTTTAGGCGGAATGTATCGAGTATTGATAGTTGATGACGAAGCCTTAATCCGAGAAGGATTAAAAGTAATTTGCGATTGGGAAGAGCTTGGCTTTTCTATCTGCGGAGATGCAGCAAGCGGTGAAGACGCACTGCAAAAAATTCTGCAGGACAAACCGGATTT
>JAFTXD010000072.1 GCA_017461775.1 Lachnospiraceae bacterium | reverse complement strand
AGCTTCGTTAATAAGGAAAACAATTTGCAGAAGTAAATATAGGAAGTTGAATTTGAGGAGAATCACAGTATGCTTAGATTTGAAAAAATAAATGGAAAGAACGTATGGGACATTCTTAAGCTGAGAGTTGCAGAAAATCAAAGACATTTTGTTTCGAGCAATGATAGAAGTGTTATCGAAGCATATACAACGATAGCAGGAAAGGGATATGTCTTTCCTTTTGGAATTTATGAAAATGATACACCGATAGGCTTTTTGATGATTGGCTTTGGCACAGACGATTATTGGGATGATGCTCCGCCTGTGGCAACAGACAACTACAATCTCTGGCGATTGATGATAGATGAGAAGTATCAGAATAAAGGGTACGGACGAGAAGCCGTTAAACTTGCTTTGGAATTTATAAAAACATTTCCATGTGGTAAAGCAGAATGCTGTTGGTTGTCATACGAACCCGAAAATGATGTTGCCCGTCATTTATACCATTCGTTTGGCTTTGTAGAGACCGGAGAAATGGATTGTGATGAATTGATTGCAGTGTTGAAGTTATAACGGTAAATTAGAATTTGAGTGAGGATTATTATGAAAAAGATGTATTGTATTATTGCACAGATAATATTGTTATTGTGGTTTTTCCTTGATATGATAGGGATTCATTTTGGTGATAAGTGCCTTGTTACGAGGTCATATAAAGACGACGGTGTATTCTTTTTTGATATATTTGGTATCAATGATACTGTTTATTACAAAAGAAAGTATTGGAAAGTGGTTTGTAATTGGATGTATGTCGATGTGGTTTTTGATACAATTTATATGCCATGAATGGTACACTATTTTTAATGGTGGATTTATGGGGTCGTTGGAAGGAAAAATAGAATATTTTTCTGGGACAATACAATGGCTACAGATTGAGGGTAGATACATACCAGATGTATATCATACTATTTTACATATCCTTATTATACTTGCTTTAACTATTACAATTATGTATATAGCGAAAAATAAGAAAAGAGGATAAGATTGAAAGTACATGAAACTTTCAGTTTGATGGAGTGACAAATTCCAATTTATCGCATTGATTGTTGCAGAAAGGTGAACGATTATGGTTGAGCTAAATATTGAGGACTGCATTCACAGAGAACTATCATCGGAAGAACAAAAAGTCGCAATGAGCTTTGTCAGTTTTTTAAAGGATAATCAGCTTAGCTTTTACAGAGATAACTGTGCTTGTTGGAAGGACAAAATATATTATTGGGTGAAATTAGATAATGAATGTGTCTGTTTTATAGCAATAAAAGACCCTGATGAAAAAGACAATCATTGGACAGTATGGTCTGCTGATATGGGTTCCCAATGGCTCGAAAAAGATTATGTGGATGATGACATTAAAGAAACTGCTTGGAAGTATGTTGACCATTGTGGTCGTTGCGGTTCTTGTGGTGGTGGAAGAAATAAAATTATTTTTGGCAAAGAGTTTGATGATGTTTGTGGATGTACATTTAGAACTGATAATCCTAAGAATGAAGATATATTGTTTCTGAAAGAAATGGTAGAAATACGGATGAAAGAGATAAAGGAACAAACAATGGGTTTATATGACAGAATCAAAAACTACAGACCAACCAACCGGCAAGAAGAATGTGATAAAGAGCAAATGCTGCAGTTTATGAGATGTAATGACGATTATCTGGTGCGGGAGAATCAGATGGCACATTTTACAGCATCTATGTGGGTGGTTAATAAGGAGCGTACGAAAACCTTAATGGTGCATCACAATCTTTACAATTCATGGTCGTGGATCGGTGGACATGCTGACGGAATGGAAGATTTATGTGCAGTTGCACTGAAAGAATTGCAGGAAGAAACGGGAGTGAGGCATGTCAGGTTAGTCAGTGAAGAGATTTTCAGTCTGGAGACATTGACCGTCAATGGGCATATGAGAAAAGGGATCTGGGTTCCGGGGCATTTGCATTTTAATCTTACATATTTGGCAGAGGTGGAAGAAAGCGAAGGTTTAACGGTGCAGCAGGAGGAGAATTCTGGGGTACAATGGTGGTCTTTTGAAGAGGCATTAAGGGTTTCTTCGGAGCCGTGGATGGTAGAACATGTATATAAAAAGCTGATTGAAAAGAGTAAAACATATATGGACAAATAGGAGAAATAAGGGAGCAGGATCTTGTGCTATGAGGAAAAGCTATGTATACGAACTATGGAGGTGTTTTGTTTGAAGACTTTATATGTATCTGATTTGGATGGAACCTTGCTGAGAAGCAATGAGGCAACTTCGGAGTACACAAATAATGTTATTAACTCTCTTACCGATAGGGGAATCTTTTTTTCTTATGCTACAGCTCGCTCTTTAATCACTGCCAAGAAAGTGACGAGGGGAATAAATGCCCAAATTCCATTGATTGTATATAATGGTGCATTTGTTATTGATAATGTAACGGAAGAGATTCTAATTGGAAATTATTTTGATGAGTCGGTTTATAAGTTATTAGATGAACTATTTGCCAACAATGTGTATCCAATTGTTTATGCATATATAGAGGGGAAAGAGAGATTTTCCTTTGTATCGGAGCTATGTACAGACGGTATGAAAAAATTTTTATATAGTAGAAGCGGTGATATCCGGACAAATAGTGTGAATACAACGGATGAACTGAAAATGGGGGATATTTTTTATGTTACTTGTATAGATGAACCGGAAAAATTGGAGCCTATATATGATAAATATAAAGATATATTTCATTGTGTTTATCAAACCGACATATATACAAAGGAGCAATGGCTTGAAATCATGCCGTTAGCGGCGTCTAAATCGAATGCAATCAGACAGTTAAAAGCACTTCTTGGATGTGAAAAGCTGGTTGTTTTTGGCGATGGAAAGAATGATATAGATATGTTTGAATTGGCGGACGAGAGCTATGCTGTAGAAAACGCACATGAGGATTTAAAGAAATATGCAACGGATATCATTTTGTCGAACGATGAAGATGGTGTTGCTAAGTGGCTTGATGGTATGCTTGGTTAGACAATTATAGTTTTGTCTGTGTGCGTAAATAGAAGGGAGACAAACAGAGGAAATGTTGCCGGAATACTACAAGCTGTTTATTGATCACCTTTTGGAAAATGGATTAGTGTTTGAGGAACCTAGGTTTTAAACGTATTTAGGGAACTTATTCGTGTCTTGAAGGCAAAAGAAGTTCCCTAAAATTATATTGCTAATTAGGGGATTTTTCTATGATGGTGGAAGAATTAGAGGAATCCCTGTAACGATTGGAGGGAGTAGCTATGTCCCACCAATACCAATAGAGGCAGTTGTTAAGGATAGGATTGATGAGATTTGTTTGCAAAATAAAGATGCTGTGGATATAGCAATCGAGTTATGCTTGTATTCTATGAAAACACAGGTGTTTACTGATGGCAATAAAAGAGCATCTGTGATTTTTGCAAATCATTATTTAATTGCTCATGGCATGGGATTTATAGTGATTCCGGAAAAGGAGGTTCCGGAATTTAAAAAGCTTTTGGTCGCTTATTATGAAGGGGTGAGTGTAGAAATACTTCGCAAGTTCATGAGAGAACGCTGTTGGAAGAATTTTTAGGCAAATGGGAACTATTTTGAAAATGAGTGGAAGGGAAGGTAATATGGGAATAACTAAGAATAAACAGTCATTGCAGACGATTCAGAAAATGGTGGAACGGGCTTATACCGGGCTTACCATGGACGGCTGCATAGAGCTTACGGAAGGTCTTTGCAATGTGGCATATGTGGTGCGACTTTCCAATGGAGAGGAGAAAATACTCAAGATTTCAGCGGCAGATAGTAGCGGGTATATGAGCAATGAAATCAATATGATGGATGCGGAAGTAGCGGCCATGAAATTGACAAATGGGGTGATTTCTACAAAGGTTCCTCAGGTGGATTATTACGATGCTACCAGGGAAATCTGCAGTGGCAGCTACTTTTTTATGGAAAAGCTGGAGGGCGAGAATTTCTTTAAGAATATAGGTGCATATTCCGAGGAAGAAAAGGCTACAGTGAATTTTCAGGTAGGTAGTCTGGTAAAGCAGATTGCAGAGATAAAGGGGCAGCAGTTTGGTCTTTTGGGAGATGTAGAGCATCAATTTGATACCCAGTATGGGTTGTTCCGTTATATGCTTTGCAATGCCATCGGTGACGCTGAGAGACGTAACGTATTCTTTTTCTTAAATGGGGAGAAGTTATTAGAAATGCTGGAGAAGGACAGGGGCATTTTTGCGGAAGTGGAAACGCCGTCTCTGGTTCACTATGACCTTTGGGAAGGAAATGTCTTTGTAAAGGGTACGCAGGTGATTGGTTTTATTGATTGGGAGCGTGCTTTGTGGGGAGATGTACTGATGGAGGACCGTTTCCGCAGACATACCAGAAATGAGGGCTTTTTGAAGGGCTTTGGAATAGAGAAGCTGTCAGAAAAACAAATGCGTCGTATTCTCTGGTATGACATTTTGTTGTACTTAATTATGATGGCAGAGGGAGAATACCGTGGGTACGAGGATGACGGACAGTATCGCTGGGTAGCACCTCTTTTCAGGGCTTCTTTGGAGGAGCTGGTGGGAGAGCCGGTGAAATACTGCACCCTGTGTTATATCGAGAAGGATGACCACTACCTGATGCTTTACCGTAACAAAAAAGAAAATGATCCAAATGAAGGAAAATGGATAGGGGTAGGCGGCAAGCTGGAGGCTGGTGAAACGCCGGACAAATGCGTAGTGAGGGAGGCTCTGGAGGAGACTGGGCTTACCCTTACGGATTATACCTATCATGGAGTAGTACATTTTCAGTCGGATAAGTGGATGGATGAGGAAATGTATCTGTATACTGCTACCGGTTTTGAGGGTAGTGTAGATTTTGAGTGCTCTGAGGGTGAGCTGAAGTGGGTTCCCAAGGAAGAGGTAATGAATTTAAGCCTCTGGGAGGGGGATAAGATTTTTTTGAAGTATCTTTTGGAAGGGAAAACGGATATAGACCTGACGCTGGTGTATAAGGGAGCGGATTTGGTAGAAGTAAGGAGTAAGTAGAGTTTCATGAAGAAGCGTTATGTAAAGTATGTGTCCCAGAATATTATGGGGATGATAGGAACAAGTGCATATATTCTGGCAGATACCTTCTTTATTTCCAGAGCAGCCGGAGCGGATGGAATCGCCGCTTTAAATCTGGTGTTGCCCATCTACAGTCTGATTTTTGCCATTGGTGCCATGATTGGTATCGGTAGTGCTACCAGATTCAAGGTACAACGAGCCAGAGGGGAAAAGGAGGCGGAGTTGTATTTTTCTAATAGTGTGTATTTCTGCCTGCTTATCGGTGTGGTGTTTATTCTGGCGGGTATTTTTGTGCCGGGAAAAATTCTAATCATTCTGGGAGCCGATGAGGTGATTGTCCGGGTGGGAACGCCTTATACAAGGATTTTTCTGTTGTTTACGCCCTTTTTTATGCTGAATTATGTATTTAGTGCTTTTGTAAGGAATGATGAAAATCCTACACTTGCCATGATTGCTACCTTTTCCAGCAGTATTTTCAATATCATTATGGATTATGTGCTGATGTTTCCGCTGGGAATGGGGATGGCTGGTGCTGCTCTGGCCACTGCTTTTTCACCGGTGGTTGGAATGGCCATTTGCAGTGTCCACTTTTTTTCAAAGAAAAGTACTGTGAAATTTTGTGTAAGGAGTTTTTCTTTGATGCGTCTGGTGAAATCCTGCGGCCTTGGAGTATCGGCGTTTGTAGGAGAGATGTCTTCAGGTGTTACTACGCTTATATTTAATATTATTCTGCTGAGAATTGCAGGGAATGTGGGCGTGGCTGCCTATGGTATTGTTGCTAATATTGCGCTGGTGTGTATCGCCATATTTAATGGTATTACTCAGGGAGCACAGCCATTACTCAGTGAAAGCTACGGCAAGGGAGACAGAGTTTCTTTAAAACAGCTTTTGAAATGGTCCGTGATTACTGCGTTTTCCTTTGCGGTATTGATGAATGTAATTTCCAATTGGATTCCACAGGAGATTGTGGCAGTATTTGACAGTGAGGGGAATAAAGAAATGTCCGCCTACGCGGTAGACGGACTGAAGATGTATTTTATAGGTTTTTTATTTGCCGGTATCAATATCGTGGGAACCGGTTATCTAAGTGCTACGGAGCAAGCGTTGGGAGCTCTTGTGTGCTCCCTGTCCAGAGGCTTTGTGGCCATTTCGCTGTGCGCCGTAACACTTTCCTCTCTGCTGAAGATGAATGGAGTATGGCTTTCCTTCCCGGCAGCAGAGGTGATTACTCTTGTGATTATGCTTCCTTTTCTTAAGAAAGTGCTTTCTTCTTCCAGTTACCCTTCAGGTAAAAAAACGTGGTAATAACCGCACCCATTACCCAGGAGGTAAGCAAGGAGATAAATAAGCAAAGGTAGGAACCGGTTGGATTTTCCGGGGTTCTGGTAAGGTATGCGATACCATATGCCAAAGGAACACGGATGGCGATGGTAGTAGCCAGAGAAATCCACATAGGTGTCATGGTATCTCCGGCACCGCGCATTACGCCGGAGAGGGACTGTGTCACCGCCATAGCGATATATCCCACTGCAAGAATGCGCATCATGCTACTACTGAATTCTACCAATTCGGTGGTATCTGTAAAAATTCCCATCAAATATTTTCCAAAGATTAATATAATGGCAGTGATGGTGGTGGCAAATCCCACAGCTAGGAGGGTGCCTTGCTTACTGCCTTTTTCTACACGGTCAAGCTTCTTTGCGCCCACGTTCTGTCCTGTAAAGGTAGTCATCGCCGTACCGAAGGAAAGATTGGGCATCATGGCAAATCCATCCACACGCATAATAATTACATTGGCAGCGATAACCATTTCACCAAAGCTGTTGGTCAGGGACTGCACCACAATCATTGCCAGAGAAAGCATTGCCTGGGTAAGCCCGGAGGGGATGCCCAGACGGATAATGCTGCCGCTATGCTCAGCGGTGGGCTTTAAGTAATGAAGCTTTAAATCAAAGGTGGTTGCCATCTGGCGAAGCTTTAAAAGACATAAAACAGCGGAAAAGGCCTGTGCAATAACCGTTGCAAGAGCTACGCCGCTGACGCCCATATTGAATTTGGCTACGAATAAAAGGTCCAAAACAATATTGATGCCGGTTGCCACTAAAAGATAAATCAAGGCAGAAACAGAATCTCCCAGACCTCTGAGGACGCCGCACAAAATATTGTAAAATGCACAGCCTGCAATTCCCATGCTAAGGATAAACAGGTATGAGGTGCACCAGTCTATGATGCTGGCAGGAGTATCCAAAAGCTCCAAAAGGGGGCGGGCAAATAGTGCGCCGGCAATCATAATGATAATAGAAGCGATAGCTGTTAAGGAAATACAGTTACCGATGGTTTTTGATAAATCTTCACGCTTTCTGGCACCGAAATACTGTGCAACCATTACGCTGGCGCCGGTGGAAATACCGATAAAAAGAACCAGCAGAAGGTTAAAGATGGGGCTTGCAGAGCCAACGGCTGCAAGAGCATTGTCTCCTACATACTGTCCTACAACGATACTATCGACGGTACTGTAGAGCTGCTGGGCAATATTTCCGAGAATCATGGGAACTGCAAAAACCAGAATCTTTTCCCATGGTTTACCTTCTGTCATATCCGACGGTGCAAATAATTGTTTCAATGTCATATGTAGTCATCCTTTCCTAAAAATGTGCTAATCTTTAATATAACATAGGAAAAAACTTTTTTCGACAAAAACTTATGTAAAATCTATTTTACAATTCTGCTATCCGGTGTGGCGGCTTGTCAAACCTATATATTGGGTCTATAATAAAAGGTACGCTTAAATTGACGAAAGTAGAGGTTACTAGATATGAGTGAAGAAAAAATGAATCCTTTAGGAAGTGCACCCATTGGTAAGCTGATGGTGAAATTCGCCATCCCCAGTATTGTGGCAATGCTGGTAGGTGCCCTTTATAATATTGTGGACCAGCTGTTTATCGGACATGCGGTGGGAACCCTGGGAAATGCGGCAACGAATATTGCCTTTCCCTTTACCACCTCCTGTCTGGCGCTGGCCCTTTTGTTTGGTATCGGTGGGGCGTCCTGCTTTAACTTAAATCTGGGAAGAGGCAATAAAGAAGCAGCCCCCTATTTTGTGGGAAATGCGGCTTCCATGCTGGTAATTTGCGGTACCCTGCTCATGGTAATAGCTCAGCTGTTTTTAGAGCCGCTCCTTATTTTATTCGGTTCTCCGGCGGATGTGCTTCCCTATGCAATACCCTATGTAAGAATTACCGCCATTGGTTTTCCGTTTCTGCTTCTGGGAACCGGTGGCGGTCATCTGATGCGCGCGGACGGAAGTCCTAAAATGACTATGATTTCCAATCTGACCGGTGCCCTTTTGAACGTGGTTTTGGATGCTCTCTTTGTACTGGTCTTTAAATGGGGGATGGAAGGTGCGGCACTGGCTACTATTATTGGTCAGTTTGTATCCGCGTGTATTGTGATAAATTACCTGTTCCACTATAAGACCGTAAAGCTGCAAAAGAAGCATTTTCTTCCGAATTTCAAATATTTGAAGGATATTATGGCTATTGGTATGGGGTCTTTCTTTAACCAGCTGGCCATGATGCTGGTGCAGATTGTGTTGAACAATTCTTTGAAGCATTACGGCGCCCTTTCCGTATATGGGGAGTCTATCCCCATTGCATGCACCGGTATTGTAATGAAGGTAAATCAGATTTTCTTTTCTATCATTATCGGTATTGCCCAGGGTAGTCAGCCGGTGGAAAGCTTTAACTATGGTGCTAAGAACTATAAACGTGTGCGGGATGCCTATCGTCTTGCTGCAGTAACCGGTGGGGTGATTTCTCTGTGTTCCTTTGTTTTATTCCAGACTTTGCCTAGGCAGCTGTTGGGGCTGTTTGGAGACGGTAGTCCGGAGTATTTTGAATTTGGTGTAAAGACCTTTCGGGTGATGCTGTTCTTTACCTGGTTTAACTTTATGCAGCCCATTACCTCCACTTTCTTTACCTCCATCGGTAAGGCAATCAAGGGTGTGTTTTTATCCATGACAAGGCAGATTTTTTTCCTGCTTCCGCTGATTCTCTTTTTGCCCACCCTTTGGGGGATTGACGGAATCCTTGTGGCAGGCCCCATTGCAGATTTTCTTGCAGGTGTGGCGGCTGTGATTATGGTGGCACTGGAATTCCTAATTATGAAAAAGGAAGAAGGAAATTGTTAAAGTTCTGTGAACTTATTGATATCTGTTCTTACCATGTTACAATGGAATAGAATGATATGATAGGAGTGAAGGAGGTAAATATGGAGCAGCTAAAGAGACTTTTACGGGAAGTAAAGGAATTTAAAGTGGCGGCGCTTATTACACCGTTGTTTATGCTGTTGGAGGTGTTCTGTGAGACATTGATTCCCTTCCTTATGGCATCCATCATCGATGATGGTGTGGAAGCCGGAAATATGAACCATATCTTTTTGATAGGAATACTCATGATTGTGGTAGCGGGAGTGGGACTCTTTGGCGGTATTATGGGTGGTGTGTTCGGTGCGAAGGCATCCACTGGATTTGCGAAGAATTTGAGAGAGAGTATGTTCAATCATATTCAGACCTTTTCCTTTTCCAATATTGATAAATTCAGTACGGCAGGTTTAGTTACCAGACTGACTACGGATGTGACCAATCTGCAGAATTCTTTTCAGATGTGTCTGCGTATGGCCATGAGAGCACCGGCCAGCTTGATTTGTGCGCTTGTGATGGCATTTTCCATTAATGCCAAGATTTCCATGGTGTATCTGATTGCCGTGCTTCTTCTGGCAGTGGTGTTATTTTTCATTATCCGCAGAGCTACAGCTACCTTTAAAGAAGCATTTCCTAAATATGATGAGCTGAATGCTTCGGTGCAGGAGAATGTATCTGCTATCCGTGTGGTCAAGGCTTATGTACGTGAAGAAGAAGAGACCAGAAAATTCCATAGGGCAAGTAAGGCAATTCGTGACATTTTCACCAAAGCAGAGAAGAATGTTATTGTGAATCAGCCGGTAATGCAGCTTACGGTATATACCTGCATTATCTTAATCAGCTGGCTGGGCGCTAAGATGATTGTGGGTGGTGAGCTTTCCACCGGTGAACTGATGAGTCTGCTTGCATATTGCATGAACATATTGATGAATTTGATGATGCTTTCCATGATTTTCGTTATGCTTTCCATGAGTACAGCCAGTGTGGGTCGTATTTACGAAGTATTGACCGAGGAAAGTGATTTAAAGAATCCGGAAAATCCGGTGCTGGAAGTTGCAGATGGAAGCATTGTATTTAAGGATGTGGAGTTTGCATATAAGCAGGGCGCGGAGGAGCCTATTTTAAAGGATATTGATTTAGAAATAAAATCCGGAGAGACCATTGGTATCTTAGGTGGTACCGGTAGTGGAAAGACCTCTTTGGTGAACTTAATCAGTCGTCTGTATGATGCTACCAAGGGGGAAGTCATTGTAGGTGGCAGAAATGTAAAGGAATATGACATGGAAGCTTTGCGTAATCAGGTGTCCGTGGTTCTGCAGAGTAATGTGCTTTTTGCCGGCAGTATCTACGATAATCTGCGCTGGGGTGATGAAAATGCTACGGAAGAAGAGTGCCAAAGAGCCTGTCAGCTGGCTTGTGCAGATGAGTTTATCAGCCGTTTCCCGGATGGCTATGAGACTCATATCGAGCAGGGCGGAACCAATGTTTCCGGTGGTCAGAAGCAGCGGCTTTGTATTGCCAGAGCACTGCTGAAAAAGCCGAAGATTCTTATTTTAGATGACAGTACCAGTGCGGTGGATACTGCTACGGATGCCAAGATTCGTAAGGCATTCCGTGAAGCGATTCCCGGTACTACCAAGATCATTATTGCCCAGCGTGTATCCAGTATTCAGGAGGCGGACCGCATCATAGTCATGGAGGATGGTAAGATAGATGCCTTTGATACTCATGAGAGATTATTAGAAACCAACGAAATCTATCGAGAGGTATTTGAATCCCAGACCGGCGGTGATGGTGACTTTGACGAGAAGGAGGGAATCTGATATGGCAGGACCGATGAAACGTGGCCCTATGGGCCGGGGACCTAAGGTGGAGAATCCCGGAAAACTGTTTATGCGTCTGATGCAGTATGTGTTCCGTTATTATAAGTGGCACTACATGGTGGTGATTGCGTGTATTTTCATCAGTGTATTTGCCAATGTAAGGGGTATGCTTTTTACCCAGACCTTAATTGATGACTACATTGCGCCCATGCTACTTGCTGCCAATCCGGATTTTGGTCCGCTTTTGGGAGCGATTTGTCAGGTGGCAGTCTTTTATGCCATCGGCATCATTGCGGGCTATACCCAGTCCAGAGTGATGGTTACTGTGACTCAGGGTAGCCAGATGTATCTTCGAAATGAGCTTTTTGAGCATATGGAGAAGCTTCCTATTAAGTATTTTGATACCCATTCCCATGGGGATATCATGTCTATTTATACCAATGATATTGATACTCTGCGCCAGATGATCAGCCAGAGTATTCCCCAGGTAATCAACAGTGCTATCACGATTGTCAGTGTGTTTATCAGCATGGTGTCCTTAAGTATTCCCCTCACCGGCGTAACCTTACTGATGATTGTGGTAATGTTCCTTGCTACCGGATATGCAGCAGGTAACAGCAGTAAGCACTTTGTGGTGCAGCAGAAGATGCTGGGGCAGGTAAATGGCTTTATTGAGGAAATGATGGGGGGACAGAAGGTAGTAAAGGTATTCTGCCACGAGGATAAGAATATTGCTCATTTTAAGCAGATTAATGATGATTTATGTACCAATGCTTATCGTGCCAATGCATTTGTGAATCTACTCGGACCGATCAATGCCCAGCTTGGAAATGTAAGCTATGTAATCTGTGCTATCGTGGGTGGCGCACTGGCTCTCTCCGGTTTTGGTGGATTTACGTTGGGTGGGCTTGCCAGCTTCTTAAGTCTTAATAAGAGCTTTAGTATGCCGGTAAACCAGATTTCCCAGCAGTTTAATTCCATCGTTATGGCACTGGCAGGTGCGGAGCGTGTGTTCAAGCTTCTGGACGAGGAGGTAGAAGTGGACAATGGCTACGTTACCTTGGTAAATGTGAAAGAAGAGGACGGTAAGCTGGTGGAATCTGAGAAGCGTACCGGACGCTGGGCGTGGAAGCATCCTCACAGAGCAGAGGGTACGGTGGATTATGTAGAGCTTTTGGGTGATGTGGTATTTGACGGTGTAGATTTCGGTTACACCGATGAGAAGATGGTGCTTCATGACATCCAGCTATTTGCGGCACCGGGACAGAAAATTGCTTTTGTAGGCTCTACCGGTGCAGGTAAGACCACCATTACCAACTTGATTAACCGTTTTTACGATATTCAGGATGGTAAGATTCGTTATGACGGAATCAATATTAATAAGATTAAGAAAAATGATTTGCGTCGTTCCTTAGGTATTGTATTGCAGGATACCCACTTGTTTACCGGAACCATTATGGAGAATATCCGTTTTGGCAAGCTGGATGCTACGGACGAAGAGGTAATGGCAGCCGCAAGACTTGCCAATGCGGACGGCTTTATCAAAAAGCTTCCCGATGGTTATAATACCATGCTGGTGGGAGACGGTGCGAACTTAAGTCAGGGACAGCGTCAGCTCCTTGCCATTGCAAGAGCGGCTATCGCAGATCCGCCGGTACTGATTTTGGATGAGGCGACCTCCTCCATTGATACCAGAACGGAGCGCATTGTACAGGAGGGTATGGATAAGCTGATGCATGGCAGAACGACCTTTGTAATTGCTCACAGACTTTCTACGGTCAAGAATTCGGACTGTATCATGGTTCTCGAGCAGGGAAGAATCATTGAGCGTGGAACCCATGAGGAGCTTTTAGAAGAAAAGGGCAAGTATTACCAGCTTTATACCGGTAATTCCATTGCAGGATAGGAGTCAGCAAATGATAATACGACAGGCGGTGGAGAGCGATTTACCGGCTCTTCTGGCAATTTACAATTACGAGGTAGTAAACAGTGTGGCAACCTTTGACATGCAGCCCAAGACGCTGGAGCAGCGCAGGGGATGGTTCGATGAACATAATGTAGGAAACCATCCTCTTATTGTGGCAGAAGTGCATGGAGAAGTGGCTGGTTATGCCTCCCTTTCGGCTTATAGGGTGAAGGAGGCTTATGCAGCCACGGTGGAGCTTTCCATCTATGTGTCACATGGTTATCGTGGCAGAGGAATTGCTACAGGACTGATGGACGCCATTTTAGATATGGCAAGAAAGGATGATACCATCCATCTGGTAGTATCCGTGATTACCGGAGAGAATGAAGCCAGTGTGAAGCTACATGAAAAATATGGCTTTACCTATTGCGGAACCGTACATCAGGTGGGCTTTAAGCATGGCAGATATCTGGATATTGTGACTTATGAGCTTTTGGTGTAATTGCTGTATGGGAAATTTATCACTTTAATTCGAAAAAGTGTTGCGCGGAATGTATGTTTTCCGTTAGAATAGAAGAAATTGACGTAAGGGAGCATACATATGATAAGTATAATTGAGACAGTAAATAGCGCAGTGAATGGTTTTATCTGGGGAATTCCTGCCATGGCTTGTATTATCGGTGTGGGATTGTATTTAAGTATCCGCAGCCGGTTTATTCAGGTTCGAAAGTTTGGCGTGGCCATGAAAGCCACCATAGGTAAGGTTTTTAAGAAGTCAGAGGCAGCAGAAGGAGCGTTGACTCCATTCCAGGCGGTGTGTACGGCATTGTCTGCCACGGTAGGTACCGGTAATATTGCAGGTGTAGCCGGTGCGATTGCCATTGGTGGTCCGGGAGCTGTTTTCTGGATGTGGGTTTCTGCCTTTTTGGGCATGTGTACCAAGTTTTCTGAGGTTGTGCTGGCAGTACATTATAGAGAACGTAACAAGCAGGGAGACTATGTGGGTGGCGCCATGTATTACATCAAAAACGGTCTGGGAAAGAAGTGGCACTGGCTGGCGGTTCTATTCTCACTCTTTGGTGTTCTCACGGTATTTGGAACCGGTAACGCTACCCAGGTGAATACAATTACAGCGGCTATTAATTCTGCATTATCAAGCTTTGGACTTATTGATGAATCACAGATGAAGATAAGTAGTCTGATTATAGGTATCATTATCATGCTTTTGGTTGCAGGAGTGCTTTTGGGTGGAATTAAACGTATCGGCAGAGTTTCAGAGCGTCTGGTTCCCTTTATGGCGATTCTTTATATTGTACTTGCACTGGGAGTAGTAATTTTAAACATTCAGCGTTTGCCGGAGGTGATTTATTCCATTTTTTATGGAGCATTCCATCCAAGCGCGGTAACCGGTGGCGTGGTAGGAAGCTTTTTTCTAAGTATGCAAAAGGGTGTGTCCAGAGGTATTTTCTCCAATGAAGCAGGTCTTGGTACCGGAGCGATAGCGCATGCCTGTGCGGACACTGACGATGCTGTGGAACAGGGATTTTTCGGTATTTTTGAAGTATTTGCGGATACTATTATAATTTGTACGCTGACAGCACTGGTAGTGTTATGTAGCGGAGTGAATATTAATTATGGCGTAGATGTAGGTGCAGAGCTGACCATTGCAGGATTCACATCTACCTACGGCAGTTGGATAACCATATTTACCGCAGTGGCTATGTGCTGTTTTGCCTTCTCCACCATTATTGGTTGGGGACTCTATGGTGCACGTTGTGTGGAGTTTATCTTTAAAGAGAAAGCAATCAAGCCTTTTATGGTGTTATATTCTATGGTGGCAATTGTAGGAGCTACAGTAGATTTGGGATTGGTATGGAGCATTTCCGATACTTGCAACGGTCTCATGTTGATTCCTAATTTAATCGGTGTATTTCTGCTTTCCGGAACGGTGTTCAAATTAATTAAAGAACATAAATAGAAGAAATGTCGGAGAAATCCGGCATTTTTCTTTTTCAAAAAAATATAAACAAAATCTTAACATATGCATGTTATACTATGTCTATAAATTGGAGTCAGGAGGTCTTGGAATGTTCAAAATATTAGTAGTAGAAGATGACAAGGATTTGAATCAGACTGTGTGTACCCATTTGAGCAGAAATGGATTTGAAGCGGTGGGATGTCTGACGGTAAATGATGCTTACAATGAAATGTATGGCAATCTGTTTGATATGATTATTTCGGATATCATGATGCCCCAGATTGATGGCTACGAATTTGCCAGGACAGTACGGGAAATGAATCAGGAAATCCCCATACTTTTTATGACTGCAAAGGATGATTTTGAGTCTAAACGCAAGGGCTTCAGTGCAGGAATTGATGACTATATGGTGAAGCCGGTGGATTTGAATGAACTGCTTCTGCGTATTGATGCCCTTCTTCGCCGGGCAAAGATTGCAAATAACCGGAAGCTGGAAATCGGCAATACGGTACTGGATGTGGAAGAGCATAGTGCTTATGTGGGAGAAGAGGAGATTAATCTCACCGTGCGTGAGTTTAATATTTTATATAAGCTGTTGTCTTACCCTAAGAAAACCTTTACCCGGTCTGCGCTTATGGATGAGTTCTGGGATATGGACTCCTCTTCCGGCCCCCGTGTGGTGGACGTATATATGACAAAGCTACGAGAGAAATTTAAGAACTGTGAGGATTTCGAAATTGTAACCGTACATGGACTGGGATATAAGGCGGTAATACGATGAAGAGCAGATTAAAAACAACAGGAATCGGTACTTTTTTAGTATTTTTTATGTTGATGGGGTTTGTGGTAACCTGCAATTTTCTACTTTTTTTGCAGTTTGTAGATTTATCCACAGCCAGACTTTATAAGGCAGCGCCCGCAACTCTTATTAATGTTTTGTTTTTGACAGTGCTTTTTTGTGTGTTTGATTCCTTTCGCAGGTACAAGACCGTGCAAAAGCCGGTGGGAAAGATTAAAGAAGGACTTAGCCGGGTGATGACCGGAGATTTTTCCACGAAGATTGAGTATTTGTATGGGGAAGATAGTGGGAATGAATTTGACGAAATCATCGGCGGTATCAATACCATGATTGGGGAGCTGTCCGGTGTGGAAACCCTGCGTACGGATTTTATATCCAACGTATCCCATGAGCTGAAGACACCGCTGGCAGTAATGCAGAACTATGGTATTCTTTTACAGAACCCCGACCTGTCTGAGGAAGAGCGTATGCAATATGGAAAGGCTATCACGGAGCAGACCCAGAGACTTTCGGCGCTGGTGACCAATATTCTGAAGTTGAACAAGCTGGAAAATCAGCAGATTTATCCCTGCAGGGAAAGTATTTATCTGGGAGAGTCTGTCTGTGAATGTATGCTGGATTTTGAAAGGGTCTGGGAGGAGAAGGAGATATCCATTGAAACGGATATTAATGATGATGTAAAGATTATGGGGGACAAGGAGCTTCTCAGTCTTGTGTGGTATAATTTGATTTCCAATGCATTGAAATTCACCTCTCCGGGAGGTGAGGTGGCTCTTTCTGTGTACGAAGAGGGGGAGTATGCCTGTGTGTCGGTAAAGGACAGTGGCTGTGGAATGAATGAAGAAACAGGGAAGAATATCTTTAAGAAATTTTATCAGGGAGATACCTCCCATGCCACCCAGGGAAATGGTCTGGGTCTGGCACTGGTGAAGCGGGTTATCGACATTTGTGGTGGAGAGATATCCGTCAGCAGCAGAGAGGGAGAAGGAAGCATTTTTACCGTCAAGTTAGCCAGAGAGAGGAAAGAAGAGGATGGAAAACAATAAGGCTTTTGAATACACCTACTCCGCAAAGGAGCAGGAAGAAATTGAGAAAATTAAAAGAAAGTATTTACCTAAAGAAGAGAGTAAGCTGGAGCTACTCAGAAAGCTGGACCGACAGGTGACCAGAAAGGGAGAGGTGGTTTCACTGATTCTGGGAGTTGTGGGTTGTCTGATTATGGGCGGTGGTATGAGCATGTGCATGGTTTGGATAGATTCGCTTCTGATTCCGGGGATTCTGCTGGGTATTTTGGGCGCTGTGACCATGGGAATGGCCTATCCGGCATATACAAGGATTACCCAAAAGGAGAGAGCGCGTCTGGCGCCTCAGATTCTGGCATTGACGGAGGAAATCGGACAGTAAGAATCTTTGCTGAATCTTAAGAATAAATTCCTTATAGTATGAAATAGGTATTCATCGAAGGAGGAATTTATATTATGGCACTGGATATTTTTGTAGGGGTAATGATTGTCTGTGCTGCAGTGGCAGGTGTATGGTGCTGGTGGGTGGACAACGGCGGCTCTTTGGAGAAGAAGAAAGATAAAAATAGTACCAAAGTAACAAAATAATATTGAGAATTGTGTGTTAATGTGTTAAAATAACTGTAAATTCAACTACGATTTTTCGTGGGAAGTAAGGAGGTTCTGATATGAAGAAAAAGAAGGGACTGGGAATTCACAGTATTTTAGCACAATTACTATTTATCTGTATTGGACCGGTGTTTCTTTTGGTTTGTATCTTGATTTTCTCTGCAACCAACAACTTACGGGAAGGCTTACAGGAACAGGCAGAATTTGCACTCCATTGCACAGTGCAGGCAGTGAAGTCAGGATATAACCACAATGCTGAGGGTGATTATTTTATTAATGACCAGGGCGACTTTATGAAGGGTGAGTACAATATTACTGCTCACATGGAAGAGATTGATGAGTATGTGGAGGGACTCTCCACGGATGTAACGCTGTTTTATGGGGATACCCGTATGGCCACATCGCTTAGGGATACGTCCGGTAATCGTATTATAGGAACGCAGGCGTTACCGGAGGTTGCAGAAAAGGTTCTGGGTGGCCAGGATTACAGCTCTTACAATACTACCATCAATAACCAGAATTATTATTGTTACTATACACCACTGGAAAATCCAGACGGCACCATCGTAGGTATGGTATTTGCAGGACAGCCCAGTGCGGATGTGGATGCATACATAAGTGAGAAGGTTACCGCATTTTCCATGATTGCGCTGGTGTGTGCAGCAGTGATGGCAGTAGCAGTGGCAGTCTGCGCAAGGAGTTTGGCAAAGATTGTAGGACAGATGGAGGATGCAGTCACAGAGCTTGCAAAGGGTAATCTTGCAATCAGTGTGGATCCGAAGGTTCTTAAGCGCAAGGATGAGTTCGGTCAGAGTGCCAGAGCATTGGGTAAGCTGGTGGAGGAGCTTCGTCGGATTATTGGTAATATCCAGACTTCTGCGGAAAAGGTATTGTCCGGAGGTGATGAACTGGAGAATATTGCAAGCCACAGTAGTACAACAGCCGGTGAAGTAAGTGCAGCCATTGAAGATATCTCTAAGGGTGCCCTTTCTCAGGCTGAGGATACAGAAGATGCAACCACACATGTGGATCAGATGGGTAGTCTGATTCAGACCATCGTGGATAATGTAACGAAATTAAATGATACTTCCATTGGTATGCAGAAGACGGGCGAGGCATCTGCTCTCACCATGAAAGAGCTTAGCGAATTTAATGACCGTACCGTGGAAGCTGTATATAAAGTATCGGATAATGTAAAGGCAACGGATCATTCTGTAAATGAAATTGCAGAGGCAGTTCAGTTGATTACCAATATTGCAAGCCAGACCAACCTGTTATCCTTAAATGCTTCTATTGAGGCTGCCCGAGCTGGAGAGGCCGGAAGAGGATTTGCAGTAGTAGCATCCGAGATTCAGAAGCTGGCGGATGAGTCCAATTCTTCTGCAAAGAAGATTTACGATATCATTCAGGAATTATCCAACGATTCCAAGAATTCCATGGAGCTCATGGCAGAGGTAATGGATACCTTAAAGCAACAGCAGAACAAGCTTGCAGCTACCAAGTCTCAGTTTGAAAATGTAATCAGCGACATTGAGACATCCAGAAGAGATACAAATGTAATTAATGAACAGGCACAGGAATGTGATGAGGCAAGACAGAACATGGTCGGCATCATTGCAAATCTTTCCGCAGTTTCAGAAGAGAATGCAGCGGCTACACAGGAGACTACCGCATCTATGGAAGAATTGTATGCTACCATCAACCTGGTATCCAATTCAGCAGTGGAACTGAAGGATTTAGCAGTTGCTTTGGAGGAAGAGACTAGATTCTTTAAATTATAGTGAAAAATGTAAGGGCTGCCAGAACGGCAGCCCTGTTATATTGTAGAATTATTGCAAATATCCAACCAGTACCTTCAAGGTATTCACCGCTCCATCCCGATGGCTTCGCTCATACCCATGGGAAGCATAAACGCCCGCACCGATAAGACCGTGGCGGATATCGTAACCGGAGCGAAGAGTGGCTTCTACATCAGAGCCGTAGAAGGGATAGATATCTACTGCGTAATCTGCATTCATTTTCTTAGCAGCTTCGATAAGACCCTTAACTACATCATAGTTGTAGGGGCCACCGCTGTCTTTGGCGCAGATGGATACCTTGCGCTCGGTACAGGAGAGACCTTCTCCCACGCATCCCATATCCACAGAAATGGCTTCTGTAATACCTGTGGGGAGAGACGCACTGCCACCATGTCCCACTTCTTCGTAAACGGTGATATGTCCATAAACTCTGCGGGAAGGCGTCTGCTTTTCCTCCTGCAAATATTTGGCATAACCAAGGAGGATGGCCACGCTCAGCTTATCATCCAGAAAACGACTTTTGATAAACCCTTTTTCTGTAATCTTTGTACGAGGGTCAAAGCATACGATATCACCGGCGCTGATGCCCAGCTTTTCTACGTCCTCTTTCTTTTCTACCAGCTCGTCCAGTACCACCTCCACTGTATCCCAGTCACGTGAAGTCTTGTCGTACTCACCATTTACATGCACGGAAGCATTTACCAGCTGCAGGGTACCCTCGTAGATTCCGTCGAACTTGGTGATAACTCTGACGTTCTCAGCTTCAGCATTATTGGCATTCATGCCACCTAAGCGTGTCACCTTTAATCGTCCGTTTCCTTTAATCTCTGTAACCATGGCGCCTAGTGTATCTGCGTGAGCCTCCAGCAGAATTCCATTCTCTGCATCCTTCCCACCAAAGTCAACCAGTACGCCGCCTTTGATAGTCTGTTTCACTTCACATCCCAGAGCAGCAAATTCCTTCATGACCCACTTAGCAGCCTCCGCAGTATAACCGGTGGGACTGTCAATGGCCAGAAGCTCCGCCGCCTTTTCTAAAATATAATCTCCGTATTTCGCAATCATAATATATCCTTTCTGAATTTAGAATCTACATTTATTGTACAACGTTTCCGTGCAAAATACAAATTGTCATTCCGGGAAGTGTGGGAGGCAGGGGGAGGGATGGGGCAGGGAAAATTGGGCAGACTCCGATATTTAAGAGTTTCTAGGATTGTTGATATTGGTTGCGAAAAGCTACGGGTCGGTTGCAATGTGCATCCGTGCACAGTGCAACCTAATTTAGGCATCCATGCCTAAATTACCCTGATTACGAAACAACAATCCAAGAAACTCTAAAATATCTTCATATGCCCAATTTTCCCTGCCCCATCTCTCCCCCCTGCCTCCCACACTTCCCGGATTGGCAATAGCTGCGATTATCACCGCCGATTGTATTTGTCCTTGTACTGGCTGGGGGTCATACCTGTCAGGGATTTGAACTGGCGGATGAAATGTTCCACATTTTCGTAGCCACACATTTCAGCGATGGAGGCAACGGAATCTACATCGATGGATAATAGATATCTGGCGCGCTCTATTCGACTTGCGATTAAATCCTGCTTTACCGGGACACCGAAAAGCTCCTTATAGATATGCTGGAAATAGGACACACTTAAGCTCAGTTCTTCAGCCAGCTCCGGTACGGTTTTCTGGTAGTTGCCGCTGCTGTAGATGCTGTTGCGAATCCGGGAAAAGGCGGAACGGTGCTGCTTTAGCTTATCAGAAAGTCTGGTCTCCAGGTGATAGATGTCACTGTATTTATAGAGGATGGTCCTCAGCATGGAGTCCATAATCTTTTCGTGATGGGAGCCAGTCTGGTGATATTCCAGCATTAGGTCGCGAATCATACCGGTAATCTCTGCGTGGTGATAAAGCATGGTCAGAGTGTTTAAGGGGATGTTCAGCTCCTCTAAAAAATCGGCAACCTCGTCACCCTCAAATACAATCCAGTCGTTGATATATTCTGTATCGTGGTAATAGTATTGTGGCACGCCGGGAGTGTAGATGATAAAGGCGGGCTTTTCCACATATTGGCGGATAAGCCCCGGATGCCTGGATTCTTCGTCGGTGAAAAAATCCTCTTCCAGAGGTAGTTCGGTACCGGAGAGCGCAGTGATATTTTTCTGGAACTGTTCTCTGGTGAATTCAAAGTAGGCGGGGCTTTTCACCAGAAGAAGCAGATAGCGTACACCGCCCTCCGGCCTTTCGATATTGATACCGTCCTTATGTACGGAATTAAAACCCATATTTCGTATTGCAATCATAAGTAACTACCTCCTGTCCTTAGTATTAGTATACATATTTTTGCGGAAATAAAAAGCAGAAAATATCAATTTAATAACAGTATATGTCATTGTGAAAATGGGGCGCAGGTACCATAATAGGAGAAACATTACAACAAACGGAGGATAAAGCTATGGATGCCATGAAATGGTTCTATTCGTACTTTAAGAAATACCAGTGGCGAACCTTATTCGGTTTGATACTGGTGACAATTACATCGGTGCTGGCAATTGTAAATCCGAAAATTACAGGCTTCATCGTGGACGACATTATCGGTGACGGTTCTAATATTCGGACGGATCTATTGCCGGAGTTTTTGCTTTTAATGATTGGGGCGACACTGCTTCGTGCGGGAATACGTCTCTTCTTTTTGTTTATATTTGAGACCAATTCCCAGAATATGTTATTTGATATGCGAGATGCCATTTACCGGAATCTGGTAGCCAAGGATTTTACCTTCTATAATAACAATAAAACCGGAGACCTGATGTCCCGTCAGACCGGAGATATGATGGCAATCCGACATTTTGTGGCTCATGTGATTTACTTCACTTACGAATGTATTTTGCTATTTTGTATCTCGCTGGTGATGGTTTTTACAGTGGATTGGCGGATTGCCTGTGCCATGCTCCTTGTACTTCCGCTGACACTAGCCAATACTATTGTGCAGTCCAAGCGTGTGAAGCCTGGATTTTCTAAGATTCGTGAGAGATTTTCCAGCTTAAATGCCTTTGCTCAGGAGAATATCAGTGGCAACAGAGTGGTAAAGGCTTTTGCGAAGGAAGAATTTGAAATCTCTAAGTTCGACCGGGAAAATGCTGCTTATCGTGATTCAGAATTAGCTGCTACCAAAATCTGGATGCAGCATGTGCCGGTGTTTGAGTTTTTGGCAAATCTCCTTACCTTTGTGCTGATGCTGGTGGGCGGTATCATGGTAATCAATGGGGATATGACCCTGGGTAATATGGCAATGATTAACGGATACTTATGGATGTTGAACGAGCCCCTGCGTATGGCTGGTTGGATTGTTAATGACTGGTTCCGTTTTGTGACTTCTGTAGAGAAGATTTATGCAACCATTCAGGAGGAGCCGGGAATTCAGAACCCGGTATCCGGTCCCTTTGATATCAGTGCCCCCAAGCCGGAGGGCAGTGTGGAGTTCCGTAACGTAAGCTACAGTATTGATGGAGAAGAAATACTGAAGGATATCAGCTTTAAGATAGAGCCCGGGCAGAAGGTGGGTATCATCGGAGCCACCGGTGCCGGTAAGAGTACACTGGTGAATCTGATGTGCCGCTTCTTTGATGTAAACAGCGGCGAGGTATTGATTGGCGGGCAGAACGTAAAGGAAATGGACCTCCGCGTGCTTCGTACCACCATCGGTATGGCCATGCAGGATGTATTCCTTTTCTCCGATACCATCGAGGGAAATATTGCTTACGCAAAGCCGGACTGCTCCTTTGAAACCGTGGAATGGGCGGCAAAGGTGGCAAATGCAGATGGCTTTATCCGGGAGATGCCCGAGGGCTATGATACCATCGTTGGTGAGCGTGGTGTGGGCTTATCCGGTGGTCAGAAGCAACGTATTTCGCTGGCGAGAGCGCTCCTCAAGGAGCCTTCCATTTTAGTTCTGGATGACACCACCTCTGCGGTGGATATGGAGACGGAATCCCAGATTCAGCAGGCACTGGATAACCTGGAAAAGAAGGAAACGGTGTTCTTTATTGCTCACAGAATTTCTTCCATCAAGGATGCAGATGTGATTTTGGTGCTGGATGAGGGACGAATCGTGGAGTCCGGCAACCATGACCAATTAATGGAGAAGCAGGGATATTACTATACCGTATTTATGCATCAGTATGGTGAATACGAGAAAATCAGGAAGGGGGAAGCAGTCAATGGCTAGAAATAAGTATGATATTGATGAAACCTTAGAGTCGGGATTTGATATTAATCAGTTGAAGCGCCTGGGAAGTTATATCGGTGTTTATAAGAATAAGTTGATTTTTGTGGTTGCGATTATGTTGATTTCCAGCGCATTGTCCATGCTGACACCACTTTTTTTGAAGGATGTTATGGACACGGTGGAAAATAGTGCCATCCATGGGCTGATATCCAAGGAAGATGCTACAAGGAGAGTCATTATTGCCAGCTGCCTGATGCTGGTGGTTACCCTGATTGTGGTGGTAATCCTCCGTTTTAAAATCAAGATGATGGCAGAGGTGGGACAGGGTATTATTCATGCTCTTCGTCGAGATTTGTTTATTCATCTGCAGGAGCTTCCTTTTTCTTACTATGATGATAAGCCTCATGGAAAGATTCAGGTGCGAGTGGTGAATTATGTAAATAATTTGAGTGACCTTCTTTCCAACGGTATTGTAAATACGATTACGGACCTTTGCAGTTTGTTCTTTATATTATTTTTTATGCTGAGTCTGAATGTACGTTTTACGCTGGTGTGCTTATGCGGCCTGCCGGTGCTGGCAACCCTCGTATTTATCATCAAGAAGAAGCAGCGTCGTGCATGGCAGATTCAATCAAATAAGCAGTCCAACTTAAATGCTTACATCGCAGAAAGTATCGGTGGTATCCGCGTAACCCAGTCTTTCGTGAGAGAGGATTACAATACGGATATTTTTAACCGTTTGAGTGCAGATTCCAGAACAGCATGGTATACAGCGGTAAAGTACAATTTTATTATGAACCCTACCGTACAGACCATTACCGTAGTGACTACTGCGATTATCTATGCCCTTGGCGTGGCATGGATTACCGATGGATTTGGTGCCATGACCGTAGGTACCCTGATTGCCTTTACCGGATATATTTCCAGATTCTGGGCGCCGATTACCACATTGGCGAATTTTTATAACTCCCTTCTTACCGCTATTTCTTATCTGGAAAGAATTTTTGAGACCATCGATGAGCCGGTGGAAGTGAAGGATTTACCCGGTGCAGTGCCCATGCCGGAAATTAAGGGCGAGGTGGAATTTAAGGATGTGTGCTTTGCCTACGAGGATGGAGTACAGATTCTGAACAACGTAAGCTTTAAGGCAAATGTGGGGCAGTCCTTTGCCATCGTAGGACCTACGGGTGCAGGTAAGACCACTATTGTAAACTTAATCAGCCGTTTCTACAATGTAACCAAGGGGCAGCTCCTTATCGATGGAGTTGACATCAATTCCGTGACCATTAAGTCTCTGCGTAGCCAGATGGGTGTCATGATGCAGGATAGCTTTATCTTTGCGGGAACCATTATGGACAATATCCGCTATGGCAACAATGAGGCTACGGATGAGGATGTCATCCGGGCCGCTAAGACCGTATGTGCCCATGATTTCATCATGGGACTGGAAAATGGATACGAGACAGAAGTAAACGAAAGAGGAAGCCGCTTATCCCAGGGACAGCGCCAGTTAATCTCCTTTGCCAGAGCCATTCTGGCAGACCCCAAGATTCTGATACTGGATGAGGCAACCTCCAGCATTGATACGGAGACGGAAATCCTCTTACAGAAGGGCTTAAATGAGCTGTTAAAGGGCAGAACCTCCTTTATCATCGCTCACAGACTTTCCACTATCAAGAATTCCTCCTGCATCATGTACATCGACCACGGAAAAATCGTGGAAATGGGTAATCATGAGGAACTGATGAAGAACGAAGGTGGTCTCTATTACAAACTTTACATGAGCCAGTATGATTTCTTAAATAAGTAAAAAGAGCTTGCCGCATAATGGTCTGGGTGCTTGGGGGAACACTGCCCCTACGGCTTGCCTTGCGATGACTGCGTAGAAATTTCCAAAACCGCAGAATACGTTGTCCTTCGTGTCCGTCCATCTTTCGACAAAAAACTGGGGCATGTCCGACTGAGGGAGACATTTATGTCTCACATCAGACGAACATGCCCCAGTTTTTTGCTCGAATCTTGGACGAACACGAAATAATAAAACAACGTATTCTGCGGTTTTGTGAAATTTAAGCAGATAGCGCACGGTAAGCCGTAGGGGCAGTGTTCCCCCAAGCACCCAGACCATTATGCGGCAAGCTCCCCAGCCTGTTCTTTTGCCAGCTTCATGAGGCTCCTCCAGTGGCTGGTGCGGTAGTAGCAGAGCATGCATATCATTCCGAAAGCGAAGCTGATGGGAAGGCATGCCATGATGTATTTGCCGTCGATATAGCGGTTTATCAGGTGGGCAACCGGGATTCGTACTGCCCAGAGCATCAGGATGTTTACGATGGTTGGGTACTTCACTACACCTACACCGTTTACATAGTTGATGATACCATTAAAGACTGCATAGAGCCAGGTAAAGGGTAGGACTACCTGAATGTAGGTGGCGGCCAGAGGAATAACCTCTGGGTCCGGCGTAAACAGGCGGATAATCGGCTCACACAATGTAGTGACAATCAGACCACCTATGCAGGTGATAACACCGGAGAATACAGGAAGTAACAAATGCCCTTTGCGAAGTCTAGCATAGTTTTTTGCTCCAATGTTTTGTCCGGAAAATGTACAGCAGGCAGAGGCAAGAGCGGTGATTGCCACATTGGCTATTCCTGTGAGCTTGGAGGCTACCGAGCAGCCCGCCATAAAAGCGGAGCCCTGTTCATTGATTAAGGCCTGCATCAGTATATGTCCTACGGAGTAGATGGAATTGTTCAGACCTAAAGGGAGGCCCACCTTGACGATTTCTCCCATAAGATGACTCTCAGGCTTTTGGGGAAAAGGTGAGTATTCCAACTCCGGATATCTCTTTTGGATGTATGCAATACTGAAAAACCAGGAGGCAAACATGGCGATGATGGTTGCCAGTGCTGCGCCGGATACATCCCAGTGGAAGATTGCCACAAATAGTAAATCCAGTACAATATTTACGATACAGGAGATAAGCAGGAAAAACAGAGATGCCTTGCTGTCTCCCATACCCCGCAGGATACCTGCATTGAAGTTATATCCCATATTTCCCAGAGTACCCAGGAAATAAATCTGGATGTAGGCCACGGAGTAATCCCAGGCATCGTCGGGAACCTGCATGAATTTAAGTATTAGCGGTCCTAAGAACAATCCCAGAATGGATAGAGGAATGGCGCACAAATACACAAAAGCGGTGGCAGTGGAAACCAGACTCTTAAGCTTGGTGGTATCTCCGCTACCTACACATTGGGACACCAATATGGAAACGCCTGTACCCATGCCAAGAAAAATGCAAAGCACCATTTCTACCGGCTGGGCACTGGTACCGATGGCGGCCAGAGAGATGGAGCTGCAGAAGTTACCGATGATCAGTGTGTCCACAGTGTTATATAACTGCTGTAGAACATTTCCGGCACATATGGGTAACGCAAATAATAAAACCAGCTTCATGATTGGCCCTTGGGTCATATCAATTTTTTTCTTTGAATTCATAATCCTAATCTCTTTCTATGAAATAGTCTATAAGCACTATACTCTGTTTGCAGAAAGAAGACAAAGGAAGATTTTATGATTTCTTTCCAAAAACAACTGATATTTTGTGAAGATGGTATTTTTATAGAAGAGATGGTATAATCACTGTATTTGAATAGAAGAGGAATAGAGTATGTATACAAAAGAGATGTTAAAAAAGCAATTGGAAGAGATGGGACTTCAGGGAACGGATACCCTGTTTGTCCATTCCTCCATGAAGGCCATAGGAGAGGTGGCTGGCGGAGCAGATACTGTTATTGATGCGTGGATGGAGTATTTTAAGGAGGGGCTTTTGCTTCTTCCCACCCATACATGGAAACAGATGAGCGAAAGCTATAATGTATTTCATCCGGAAACGGAGCCGGCCTGCGTGGGGCTTTTGCCCAATGTTTTCCGTAGGAGAGAGGGCGTGGTGCGTTCATTGCATCCTACTCATAGCGTGGCAGCTTATGGGAAAGATGCTTTAGAATATATCGGTGGAGAGGAATTGTTGCCTACACCCTGCCATCCGGATGGTGTGATGGGGAGACTTCTTTCCAGAAATGCAAAGATTCTTCTGGTGGGGGTGACCCATATCCGTAATACCTTTATTCATGCGGTGGAAGAAATGTATGAGGTGCCGGAGCGATTTACGGAAAAGCCGGTAGATTTTGAGGTGGTGATGCCGGATGGAAGCTACCGAAAGGTGCCCATGTATCGTCATTACAATCGCCATACAGCCCATATCTCGGAGAGCTATGATAAAATGCTGGAAGGGTATTTTGAAACCGGAGTGACAAAGAAGTATAAATTCGGGGATGCGGAGTGTATTTTGTGTGACGCAAAAGGAATTTATGAGGTTACGGGACGCGTTTTAAAAAAAGAGAGGAACTGTTTTATTGATAGGGAAACTATTCCGAGAGAATGGTATCTGTAGATATGTAAATTTTGACATTTTATCTATTTTGGTATTGAATTTTGAAAATATTAAGGGCATAATATATAGGAAAGATGTACTAGAACGGATGACTTGGGGGTTACTATGGGAAAGAATACAAAGGATGCAAAGAAACCGATGTCTCGAGAGAGAATGTACAAATTCATGGCCTATGTGGTGGCAATTGTGGCAGGAGCATTTCTGATTAAGAATATTGTTGCCGGGGATTTTGCCGCAGCGGCAGGAATTGGAATTTGTATCGTTATCTATGCAGTAGTTTTTTTCGGTATGAAGTATAAGAACGTGCAAAGAGATATCAAAGAGGTTGCTCTTTCTATCAGCTTATGCTTTTTGATTTTTATTATTTCCCTTTTCAGTGGGGAATGCTACAGTGATGATTTTCCCATGTTCCTTGCGGCAATCGGCTTATGTGGATTGTATCTGGAGCCAAAGGTTACCAGAGCACAGATTGTAATCTGTGGTATTCTTCTGACCATTATGTATGTGGTGCATCCGGAGAAGGCAGAGTCTCTGGGACAGTATATTCAATGTATGGTTATCATGCTTGTGGCGGGAATTCTCTTTTATCAGACCATTAAGCGTGGAGAGGCTTTCCTTCTGATTAGCCAGGCCCAGGCCGGGGAATCGGAGAAGCTTTTGGCATCCATGCGTGAGATGGGTGAAGGTTTGCAGAAGGATTTTGAGGCTTCTTCCGCAAGTATTGAGGAAAGTACGAATGAGCTACAGCGGGGCGGAACCCTGATTTCCCAGGGGGCTAATGAGATGTCCGACAGCTGTGATCAGGTTCATGACAGAATCCAGGTGACCGAGCGTCAGATTCAGGATTTAAATGATGGCGTAATGAAGTTTGAGCAGGCACTGAGTGAGAACCAGACCAATATGGAAGCTATGGAAAGTCAGATGCAGAAGGTAGCGGATGTCATTGAGCAGACAAATCAGGTATTCTTGGATATGGAGAACCGGATGCGCAGTGTGTCCAAGGTAGCGGAAAGTTTGAATGATATTTCCTTTAATATTACGATTTTGTCATTGAATGCATCTATTGAGGCGGCCAGAGCAGGAGATGCGGGGGCTGGCTTTGATATTGTAGCTCTTCGGATGAGAGAGCTGTCGGAGAGCAGTAACGAATTTTCCCAGAAGGTAGGGGAGTCCATCCAGCAGTTGGCACAGCGTATGGAGGATACCTCCAGAGAATTTGAAGAAAGTACTCTGGCTATCGGTGAGTCCGGTAAGCTGCTGGGCGAGCTGCAGGGCAGCTTTGTACGACTGAAAGAGCAGTTTGCAGACCTTTATGGTAATATCGAGGAGCAGAATTCCAATGTCGCTCAGGTAGATGCAATTTTTGAGAAGCTGAGCAGACGTGTGGCAGATATGAGGAATCTTTCCGAAGAGAATCAGGAGTCTGTGGGTGCAATTATGGAGGCCATGGACATATATAAAGAAAATATCAGTGATGTCATTGAACAGACCAAAATGGTGTAAGTACCAGCCCTGTCGGAGAAATTCGACAGGGCATTTCTGTGTTCTGCTTAAGAAAAACTTAAATACCCTAAAGAAAGTTTTAAGGGAAATTTAAAGCTATTTGGAGGAATTCTGCGATAGAATGAAGCATCGTTTGAAAGGAGCAAAAAATGAACATCGCAGTTTTATCGGACATTCATGGAAATTATGTGGCTCTTGTAAAGTGCATTGAATATGCACTGGCCCGGGATATAGATACCTTTATTTTCTTGGGAGATTACATCGGGGAGCTGGCTTATCCACAGAAAACTATGGAGGTATTGTATGGTTTAAGAGAGCAGTGTAACTGTTATTTTGTGAAGGGTAATAAGGAAGATTACTGGTTGAATTATAAGAAGAGTAACTGGAGTGGGCTGAGAAAATTTGCATCCACTACCGGGTGCCTGATTTATGCCTATGAGAATTTGACAGAGAAGGATTTGCACTTTTTTGAGGGAATGTCCCATGTGAGTGAAGTACTGCTTCCGGGGTATCCCGCCATTACTATTTGTCATGGTTCTCCGGACAGCGCCAGAGAGGATATGAAGGCCGGCAAGGAAAATACTTATAAAATCATGGAGAAGGAGAAGAATTCCCTGATTCTCTGTGGGCATACCCATCGCCGGGAAAAGCTGGAGCATGCTGGAACCACACTGCTGAATGTAGGCAGCGTAGGAATTTCTCTGGATGGAGAGGCCAAGGCCCAGTTTGCGATTTTAAGGAGTGGAGAAAGGGGCTGGGACCATGAATTTGTCAGTGTGGACTATGACAGGGAAAAGGTGATTTCAGAGTTGTATACCTCCGGACTGGTAAGCCGGGCGCCCTATTGGTGTAAGGTGACGGAGGCTGTGTTAAGGAAGGGAACCACTTCTCATGGAAGTGTACTTGGTAAAGCCATGGAGCTTTGTAAAAGAGACAGAGGAGTATGCAACTGGCCGGAAATACCGGAGCAGTACTGGGAAATGGCAGTTGCTGAAATGTTATAAATATAATAAAGCAAAGGGGAAGAAAATGAATAACAAATATCCAACAAGAGAGGTTGCAAGAGAATTGGTAAGGGAGGCAGAAAGCTGCAATCCGGGACCCTGGGGAGATCATAGCCGGGTGGTAGCAGAGTGTGCAGAAAAGATTGCCTCCGTCTGCCCGGGAATGGATGGAGAAAAGGCTTATGTGTTAGGTCTTTTGCATGATATTGGAAGAAAATTCGGAGTAAGGCACTTTGGACATATTTATGATGGGTATAACTACATGGAAAGTATGGGGTATGGAGCGGCTGCAAGAATATGTGTTACCCATTCCTTTTCCATCCAGCGAATAGAGGACTATATCGGAAACTTTGATGTATCACCGGAGCAGCAGAAAATCGTGGAGGATATATTGTACAGTTTGGAATATGATGATTATGATTTGTTAATACAGCTTTGCGATTGTATCGGCGCAGCCGAAGGTCCGGTGCGTATGGAAGAGAGAATGGGGGATGTAAAACGCAGATATGGTCAGTTTCCGCAGAAAAAGTGGGACAAGAATTTATCTCTCCGTAGTTATTTTGAAGAAAAATCAGGAAAAGACATCTATGAGATATTAAAAATTGAATAGCTTTGGAAAGTCTGCCCATACTAGTTTTTGAGGTGAAGTATGGAATCATTATGGAGACAGCAAACCAAAGAAATTCAAGGGAATTTGAAGAGGCTTAATAAGAAGCCGGACAGAATTACATGGGATGTCATCGTAATTGGCGCAGGCATGGCGGGGATGCTCACAGCTTTTTATCTGAAAGAGAGCGGAAAGAAGGTGCTGGTTTTGGAGGCGAAAACCATCGGCAGTGGGCAGACGGAGCGCACTACCGCCAAGATTACCAGTCAACATGGCATCAAATACAGCACTCTGATAAAGAACGTGGGAATGGAAAACGCCAGGGGCTATGCCATGGCCAATGAAAAAGCCATTCGGGAGTACGCCAGACTTATTAAGGGACGGGACATTGCTTGTGATTTTGAGTGGAAAAATTCGTATTTATACAGTCTTAGGGAAAACAATAATTTAGAGGAGGAGAGGAAGGCTGCTCTTTCCGTGGGGATAGATGTAGTGTCCGGTGGGGGAGGGGAGCTTCCTTTTCCGATAAAGGATAGTATTGGTTTTCCGGGGCAAGCTCAATTTTCGCCGCTGAAATTTTTAAAAAGTATTGCGGCGGAGCTGTCGGTTATAGAGCATTGCAGAGTGCTGGAGATTAAGGAACATGTGGTGTTTACGGAAAGAAAGGTATTTACTGCAGAAACGATTGTGGTGGCAACCCATTATCCTATCATGGATATGCCCGGGTATTATTTTTTAAGGCAGCATCAGGAACGCAGTTATGTGCTGGCACTTTCCGGCTGTAAGAAAGTGGATGGCATGTACTATGGGGTGGACCGGGATGGTTTATCCTTCCGCCAGGCAGGAGAATATTTGCTGCTTAGCGGGGGCGTTCATCGCACCGGTGAATCTGTGAAAAATTGTGGATATGGGTATCTGGAGAAAATGGCGCAGCAATATTATCCAGATAGCAGAATTGAAGCAAGGTGGGCCGCCCAGGATTGTATGCCACACGATGGGATTCCGTTTATTGGAAAATACTCTGTCTTTACGCCGGATATCTATGTAATCACCGGCTTTCAGAAGTGGGGAATGACCATGTCCATGGTGGCAGCATTGATTTTGCGGGATGAGATTTGTGGGGAGGAGAATCCTTACGGCAAAGTGTTCTCGCCCCAGAGGCTACATGTGCGGGCTGGTTTCACCAATCTCATGAAGGATGTGTTTACCAGCATGAAAGGAATCATCAAGGGGAATATCAGTGAAAAGCCCCAGTGTGCCCATATGGGATGTGAGCTTATCTGGAATGAAGAGGAGAACAGCTGGGATTGTCCCTGCCATGGCTCCCGATTTACGAAGGATGGAGAGATATTGGATAATCCGGCGGTGAAGGAAATAGAGGAATAAAAAAGGGCGTATCACATTGAGGTGATATGCCCTTAATAATTACCACTGTGTCAAACCGTCAGCCTTTTTCAGCTTTTTGGTAAGAGTATAAAATAGGGTTTCCAGTTTATCGTCCTCCATGGCAGCCCATTCTCCACCAAGAAGCTTTTTGACTTCTGCAATGGGCTTTTCCAAAAAGGCGGTGATTTCTGCCGGTTTGTAGCCCTGAAGAGAGGTGAGTCCTTTTTGGGAAGAAAGGTGTGCGGCGATTGTGGTGATGAGACGCTGCTCTGTCTCCAACTGAAGCTGTTCCGGAGATTTATAATCCTTTTCAAATGCTTTTTTGATATCGTTCCAATCGACCATGGCGAGTCCTCCCGTGTAAATGATATATAACATAATTATAATACAGGATTTTAAGATGCACAATGGGAGGTTTTGAAAAAAGACAGAACATATGTTCTAAAAGCGCTTGCATAGTTGTTTCTTTGGATATATAATGGTGATAAGAAATTTGTAGTATAAGTTATATGGAGGGGACATGGAAGTACGGTTTTACGAAAGCGTGGCAGATGAGCTGCTGGAATTTGCGGTGATTGTAGCGAGAGCGGAAGGTAAGTGGGTGTTTTGCAAGCATCGTGAAAGAGATACCTATGAAGTCCCGGGAGGCCACAGAGAAGAGGGAGAAACTATTTTTGAGGCTGCTTGTCGGGAGCTGTATGAGGAGACCGGAGCCTTGGAGTATGATATTGAGCCGGTGGCGGTGTATTCTGTGCTGGACGGTCCTAAGGGGAAAAGTGAGACCTTTGGTATGCTTTTCTTCGCAGAAATTACCGCATTTGAGGAAGAGTTGCATAGTGAGATTGAGAGGATTATTTTGACTGGGGAACCGGTGGACACATGGACATATCCGTTGATTCAGCCTCTTTTGATGAAAAGGGTGGAGCTGTGGCTACGTGGAAGTGAGAATCGATTTACTTTGTAATTCAAAAATTTTAAAATAAAAATAAAAAAATAATGAAATCTGTCTAAAGTCGTGGTAGAATGTAGTAAAATAGTACCATTATTTGGAAGGCGGAGGTTTACGAAAATGGAATACAATGAGAAGTATTTTGCCAAAAGTGCGAACAAGAAAGCTATGATTATGTGGCTTGTTGTGTCCCTTGTTTTGTCTGCTGCATATGCAATTGAGATCATTAAGGGATTAAAGACCGTACAGTATTTTATAATCATGGAACTGATTTGCTGGGTGCCCTTTATCATTGGCCTGATAGTTTTAAAGGTAAATGGATGGCATAGTAAGCATTATCAGAATATTGTTGGTATAGGATATGGGTTATTCTATTTATATATCATGGCAACTTCACCGGGAACATTGGCTTTTACTTATGTGCTTCCTATCGCAGGTATTCTTATCATTTATAAGAATAGGGGATTGGTTATGCGCTGTGCGGTTGCATCTATGGCAGTACTTATATTCTCTATTGTACGTAATTACTTGAGTGGTATGAACACTCCTTCTGATATCTCAAATTATGAGATTCAGTTAGGTATGATTTTGTTCTGCTATATTGGATATTTCGTTGCAATCAGTCATATGACAAATTCAGATAATGCACTGTTGAATTCTGTGAAAAGTAATCTGGATAAGGTGGTAACCACTGTAGAGAAGGTAAAGACTGCAAGTAATTCTGTAGTAGATGGAGTAACTGTTGTCAGAGAGCTGGCTGAAGAGAATAAGGAAGGTGCCGGTGTCGTTGTAAGCAGTATGGAGGATTTGGCCGGAAAGAGTCAGATTTTGGGACAGAAGATTGATTCCTCCATGGATATGACCGAGGATATTAACAATCAGGTCGGAAATGTTGCCGGATTGATTGAGCATATTGTGGAACTCAGTGATAAATCTGCAGTTCATGCGGAAAGTAGTGCCAAGGAACTGGAAAACATGGTAAAATCCACCAATGCCATGGCTACCTTATCTTCCAATGTGGAAGTTATCCTGAAAGAGTTCCGCAACCAGTTTGAACGTGTGAAGGATGAAACCAGTACTATCGAAAGTATTTCCTCTAAGACGAATCTTCTTGCGCTTAACGCTTCTATTGAGGCGGCCAGAGCAGGCGAGCATGGCAAAGGCTTTGCGGTAGTTGCAGATGAAATCAGAAACTTAAGTATGGGTACCCAGAATTCCTCCGGTAGTATTATGGAAGCGTTAAATCTTCTGGAGGAAACCTCGGATAAGATGACAGAGTCCATCACTACTATCCTGGGCTTGATTTCAGAAACGCTGGAGGCTATGCAGAGTGTCAATGACAGCGTAGGCATGATTGCGGAGGATTCCAAGCAGCTGGGCGGAGAAATCGAGGTTGTGGATGCTGCCATGAAGAAGGTGGAAACTTCCAATAAGAACATGGTGGACAATATGAAGCAGGTACAGGATATTATGGCTGTCATGACGGACAGTGTCATTGATTCTGAAACCACTACAGTAACCATGCTGAGCAAGTATGAGGAAACCGCGCGTAATATCGGAGATATTGAGGCTGTTGTGGGTCATCTGGTGGAGGAGCTTGGTGCCGGCGGTTTCATGGGCATTGAAGATTTAACCCCGGGTATGAGCATGCTTCTGTTGGAAAATGGCGGTAAAGAGAAGTTCCATACCAATGTAGCCGGTGTGGAAGAGGGACAGATTCTCATTGATGCCGATGCAAAGACGGATGCATTCCTGGGTGATCCTAAGAAAAAGAAATATGAAGTAAGCGTAGTTGTGAATAATTCCATGTATATTTGGGAGGATGTGGTAATCAGCAAGAAGGATAAGACCGGTGAAGGTCACTATCATCTTTTCATTGAAACCAATCCCAAGGTACTGAATCGTAGAAAGCATCCCAGGCTTGCTATGAGAAACGATTGTGAGATATATGTCAAAGCTTTGGACAAAACATTTAAGGGCAAAATGGTGAATATCAGTGCCGGTGGTTATGCTTTTGCCTGCAGTGCACCGGAATTTGCACAGGCTGTGGGACAGCACATTCGTTTAAAGATTGCGGAGTTCCAGTTGCTGGATGGAGCAGAGCTTGCCGGAATTATTATTCGTTCTTCCAATGATAATGGTACATATATTGTCGGTTGTAGAATGCCGGAGGACAATTTGGAGATTCAGCAGTATGTAGAATCTAAGTTAGGTAAGTAAACATGAAAAAGATACGATATTTTACAGATTTTCTTAAATATTGTATCTTTTTTCTATTATTTCTCTGGAAACTATTGACTATGATTTAAGTAAATATTAAAATGATATAGTAAAAACTAAAATAATCTTGAAAGAATAAGTGGGTACAGATGATGGACGATAAGAGATTGATTGCCTGGTATTCCTTTGCGGATCAGGAGAATGTGGGGAAGGACAGTTCCGGAAATGAGAATCATGCAGTGGCTATGGGTGAAAGAAAGCCTGTAGTGAAGGAGGTCTGCGGAAGAAAAGCGGCTGTCTTTGATGGTGGTAAGTTTGGTGCATCCTATATGGAGCTGCCGAAGGAGCTTTTAAAGAATGTAAGTGACCATACCGGTCTTACCGTATCTGCCTGGGTGTGTGGAGCTAAGGCAGAGAATGTATGGGAACGTATTTTTGACTTCGGTAAGGGGCAGACCGGACCGTATATCTTTTTGACCAGATTCATGCGTGGTGTGTGCTTTAAGGAATCCGACCTTGCGGCAGATGCCGGAAAAGCACTTCCGGTAAATGAGTGGACACATATTGCCATGACGGTAACGGGTACGGAGGGCGGTTCCCTCAGCAGTGCCGGTCCCAGAGTATATATTAATGGTGAGCTTGTGGCAGATGGTTTTATCAGCCAGACCTCCAGTGGAACCTATAAGAAGCTGAGAGAGTGGCTGGCCACCTTTGAAAATCCGGCAAACTATGGCTGTAATTATATCGGGCATTCCCAGTTTGCAGCAGATGTGGATTTCTGTGGTGCAATCTCTGACTTTAGAGTATATGAAAGTGCTCTTACAGAGCAGGATATTATTCAGCTGATGTGTGCTTCCTTATCTGACGAGCAGATATTGAAGCTTGCCAAGGATAAGTACCTTCCTACACCGAAGAAAATCATCCGTGAAGATGTAGAGCTTCCGGAGACATTGGTAAATGGTAAGGTTTCTGTAAAGTGGAGCTGTGATAAGCCGGAGGTGATTGCTGCGGATGGTAAGGTGACCCCACCGGGTAGCGCGGTTGGTGCATGTATTACTGCACAGCTTTTCTGCGGAGAATTGATGGACAGCAAGAGCTTTGAGGTATCCGTGCTTCCAAGTGATATTGCACCGTATGAGATTACTGTCCATGGTAAGCAGGAGGTTCTTGATATCAGTGAGACCTTATACGGGCTTTTCTACGAGGATATTAACAATGCGGCAGACGGCGGTATCTATGCAGAAATGATTCAGAATCGCTCCTTCGAAGCATTTTTTTATGATACCTATGATTTTAGAAGTGGTGAGGATGGTAAATCCACCGGAAGAAATCATGATCCCCTTCGCTTCTGGTTTGGTGATACGGATAAAGTAGCTGTAAAGAGTCAGGGTGGATTAAATGAGTTCTTTGGTCTGGAGGACGGCGATACCAACGCATATTATATTCAGACCCAGCCGGGAATTACATTATACAATAGAGGCTTCTGTGATAATACCCATCAGCTTTCCATGAATGTGAAGGCGGGTAAGGAGTATTACTTCACCTTTTGGGCGAAGGCAGAAAATGCCGGAGATGTGCGTGTAGTGCTGGTGGATGAAAATGATGCGGCTTTGAGTAATGAAGTGACAGTATCCGTGGAAGGAAACCATCCGTGGAAGAAGTACAGCGCACTGCCAATGGTTGCTACGAAAAGTAAAATGGCGCAGCTTAAGATTACCTTTGCGGGGGAAATGGCAGTGGATATGCTTTCCATGATGCCTTCCGATGTATGGGGAGCAGAAGAGGAAAGTCTTTCTGCAACAGCACATGCAAACTTTGCGGGGAATAGTAACTATCGCCTTCGCAGAGATTTGGTGGAGATGCTGGTGGATATGCATCCAACCTTCCTTCGTTTCCCGGGCGGCTGTATTTCTGAAGGCTCCTATATCTGGGAGAACGTATATGACTGGAAAGAATCCGTAGGCAACGTGGAGGTTCGTAAGGAGAACTTCAATGTCTGGGGTTATATGATGACCATGGGACTTGGCTACATGGAATATTTCCAGCTGGCAGAGGACTTAAATGCAGAGCCCCTTCCGGTTATGGCCTGTGGTGTGCTTTGTCAGGCTCGTTCCGACTATGCGAACCCGGCAGGAGGTAAGCTTCAGAAGAAATACATTGACAATTTTACTGACCTGATTGATTTTGCAATCAGTACCGATTTTGAGAATAATAAATGGGCAGCCCTTCGTAAGGAAATGGGCCATGAGGCACCCTTCGGTCTCCATTATCTGGGCGTGGGTAATGAAAACTGGGGGACAGAGTTCTTTGCAAACTTTGAGGCCTTTAAGTATGCCATCGATTGTCACATGGCAGAGAAGTATCCGGGCTATGAGCTTCATATTATTTCTACCGCAGGTGCGCAGGCAGATGATGACGCATACCAGAATGGCTGGAAGTTCCTGGCTGGGTATATGAAGGGTGGTGCCACCGTGCGCTTTACCGATGGTGAGCAGAGCTTTGATGAGGAAGTGACCTGGTATGAGAAGAATGCACACTATCTGGATACCATCGTAGATGAGCATTATTATCGTTCCAACGATTATCTGCTGGAAAATGTGGACAGATACAATTACTATTATCGCGCCTATGAGAACGGCAAATTGGATGAAACCCGTACCTCCAAGGTATTTGTGGGTGAGTACGCATCCAGTGACAAAAATACTCTGGCAGGAGCAGTGGCAGAGGCTGCGATTATGACCGGATTTGAGAAGAACTCTGATGTGGTTCGCCTGGCAGCTACAGCGCCGCTGTTTAATAAGGTGGTCTCTGACGGAACCTATCGCTGGACACCGGATGCTATCTGGTTTGATAACGAGACCGTATGGCGTACTCCCAACTATTATGTGCAGCAGCTTTTTGCAAAATATATCGGAAAGAAGCTTCTTTCCACCGGCTTTGCAACCTATATAAAGGGAGAGAAAAAGGCACTTGTTCCTCATGGAGGGATTCTTTTAGCAGCTACCGGTAAGGTAAACTGGAAGAAACTGACTGTTACCAGCAATACCTCTGGGGAAGTAATGCTTTCCCACGATTTTACTACAGCTTGTACCCAGCTGAAGGCTTTTGCCAAGGGAGAAATGAACGGATTTTATGTGGAAGCTTGTGCATGGCAGGATTATAAGGTTGAGGTGACTGTGGAGAAGTTAGAAGAGAATGCAACCATCTCCGTAGGTGCAGGACTGGAGGATAAGAATCTGCTACAGTACTGCGTGGGCGATGAAAAGCGCGGCACCGGACTTAAGGTTTACAAGGATGGTAAGGAAGCCTATACCATGGGAGACTATTCCTCCAGTGTCTATGCCGGCAATCTGCGTGCATGCTATGATGAAAAGGTAGAAGCAGGTAAGGAATATGATATTTGTGTAAACTATGGTGGACCGGATGGAAATGCTGTAATCTGCTACTATCAGGAAGCTGGAAATCAGGAGCAGAAGGGACTTTTAGAGTGTAAGCTGGAGGCATACAACAGAGATGTATACCACAGCGTAACTGCGGATGAAGATAAGGTTTACATGAAGCTGGTAAATGCAGAGAGCTTTGTAAAGAAGGTGGATGTAAAGGTGGAAGATCTCACCGTGGGCACAAATGCAAAGTGGATACTGCTGACCGGAGATGAGGAGCTGGTACATTGCTCCAATGTAAACACCAAAGAAGCAGAATTGATTCAACCGGTTTCCAAGGAAATTCTGTTGAAGGAAAATGGATTTGCCGTAGAGCTTCCTGCAAATTCTGTATCTATCATTGTTTTAAATAAGTAATTTTGGGTACTCCCCATCAGCGTAAGCGGATGGGGAGCTAATTTTATGGGAAAAACATTGACGAAAGCCGTGATTTGCACTAACATCTAGTCGTAGAATGTACATAATGGATATACTATGCAGGAAGGAAGAAGATGAAGAATTATAGAGGGATTGTCCAGACGATTTTATGTGTGGGACTGACCATAATATTATATATAGGCAATATACCTTCGGAGCAGCCGGTGCAGGTGTATGGAATGAAGATGGCGACGGAGGATATGGTGGATTCCGTAGAAGAAACGGTGTCTACATCTACGCCGGATCCTACACTGACGCCGGAACCCACACCGGAACCCACACCTACGCCGGAAATACCCCCTTCCCCCACACCGGATGGGGTAGTTACACCGGAACCGATAATCACGAGTACTCCCGTTCCGGAGGAGGAGCCGGAGTATGAGTATGTGGACTTTGCCATTGCAGATGTGAGGAATTATGTAAATGTGAGAAGTCTGCCCTCCACCGAAGGTGAGGTGGTAGGCAAGCTGTATGGCGGGGCCGTGGCACAGATTGAGGAAATTGCCGGAGAAGAGGGCGACTGGTTTAAAATTATCTCCGGAGAGGTGGAAGGCTATGTGAAGGGAGAATACTTCATTCATGGGCAGGAGGCCGCGGAGGTGATGGACTCCTATGTGGTGAAGTATGCCCATGTGCAGGTGAAAAAGCTCAATGTAAGAGTAGGACAGTCCACCTCTGCAAAGAAGGTTGGCTATCTGGAAAATGAGGAAACGGTGAAGGTGCTGGAGGACTGCGGTGAATGGTTGAAGGTGCAGTACACGAAAGAAACGGAAGGGTATCTGTCTGCACAGTATGTGATGATAACGGAGTCCTACAGCTACGCGGTAAGTCCGGAGGAGGAAAAGGCGCAGAAGGCTCTGGATAAGGTACGTGAAGCAAGAAAACCGGCGGAGAAGGTTGTGAAGGAAGAGACAACGGAGGAGATAATACAGGTGGTGCCACCGGCAGTAACTTATACCTCTAATGAAGAACTGCGTAAGGAAATTATCAATTATGCCCTACAGTTTGTGGGCAATAAATATGTAAACGGTGGTAACAGTTTGACGAATGGCACGGACTGTTCCGGTTTTACCAGTCTGATACTGAAAGAGTTTGGTTACTCTGTTAGCCGTACGCCCTCGGGGCAGTACAAAAATGCGGGAAGAAGTATTGATATCAGTCAGATACAACCCGGTGATATTGTGTGCTACAGCTCCAATGGTGGAAAGAGCTGTACCCATGTGGCTTTTTATATGGGGGATGGACAGATTGTGCATGCCGCCAATAAAAGGAAGGGAATTACCACCAGCGGTATTGAATTTGAGCCCATTATCGGGGTGAAAAATGTAATTGATTAAATGGAGTAAGAGATGTTTTGTAAGAGACGAATGATTTTGCCAATGCTTCTTTTGGGTCTCCTTCTTTTTGGAAACAAGGCTTGTGCGGCAGAGGCGGATTATGCCGGTACCGGTTTGACAGGGGAAGGCGTCACAAAGCTGGAGCGTTTAAATGACGGAGACAGTGATACCTATCGGACGGTAGAAGCAGGCGGTACCATACAGATTTACAGAGAGGACGGCATTCATGCCATCTACATAGAATTTGACCGGATACCGGAGTGTTATGAGGTGGTAGCGTCTGCCACCGGAGAGCGCCTTTCCTGTGGGGAAAATGGATTTTTACATGAGTATATTGATGTGGCCGGAGCATTTTCGGAAATGCCCCAGATGGTGGAGCTTACCTTTGAAAAGGAAACAGTGATTGCAGATATTTATGCTTTTTCCGAAGGAGAATTGCCGGACTGGGTGCAGATATGGCAGCCACCCTGTGAGGAAGCGGACCTTCTCCTCATATCCTCACATTCTGATGATGAGCAGTTGTTTTTTGCAGGGATATTACCCTATTATGCTGTGGAAAGAGAGCTGAAGGTGCAGGTGGCTTATATAATACAGCACTTTGAAGTAAACGGCAGCCGAAATCATCAAAGACCCCACGAGCAGCTGGATGGTCTTTGGGCAGTGGGGGTACGAAATTACCCCATTATGTCGGATTTCCCGGATTTGTATGCGGAGTCCAAGGATCGGCAGACTGCCTTTAAGCAGGCATCTGCGGTTTTTGAAAAGCAAGGAATTACCTATGATGATTTTATAGCCTATATCACGGAGTGTCTCCGCAGATTTAAGCCCCTGGTGGTGGTGTCCCATGATTTGGATGGGGAATACGGTCATGGAACCCATGTGCTTTGTGCTGCGGCGCTGACCGAGGCTATAGAATATGCCACTGACGAGAATATGTACCCGGAAAGTGCAGAAAAATACGGTACCTGGCAGGTGGAGAAGACCTATCTGCATCTGTATGAGGAAAATCCTATCGTTATGAACTTTGACGTGCCACTGGAAAGCTTTGGTGGTAAGACTGCTTTTGAAGTTACGCAGGATGGATTTGCCTGTCATAAGAGCCAGCACTGGACTTGGTTTTACAAATGGATTTACGGAACGGCAGATAGACCGATAACTAAGGCAACCGACATCAGAAAGTACTCCCCTTGTAAGTATGGTCTGTACGATACAAAGGTGGGTGCCGATATAGTAGGTGGCGACTTTTTTGAAAATGTGGTAAGCTATGAAGAACGTGCCATCATTGCCGCGAAAGAGGCGGAAGAACTGGCAAGACAGGAAGCCGAGAGGCTCAGGCTGGAGGAAGAGGAGCGGCTTAGGCTGGAGGAAGAAGCGCGGAAGGAAAAAGAGGAATGGGTACGTAATCTTCTTACAGAGATTTGGGCACATCCTACAGTAGTGGTAGGCTATGAAAAAGCGCCGTTTTGGATGAATTGGTAGAAAAGGACAGGATATGAGGGAAAAGGGAAATGCGGATATAAGTAAGGTATCCGTAATCATTCCGGCATATAAACCGGACGAAAAGTTAATAAAGCTACTGGGGGAGCTTGTTACTATCGGTTTTACAGATATTTTGGTAGTGAACGATGGTAGTGGAGAAGCATTTGCACCGATATTTGAAAAGGTGCGTGCTTTTTCGGAGTGTACGCTTTTAACTCATGAGGAAAATAAAGGAAATGGGATGGCACTTAAGACTGCCATGAGCTTTTTTGCAGAGCATCGTAAGGACTACACAGGTGTGGTAACTGCAGATGCGGACGGTCAGCATCTTCCGAAGGATATTGCGGCTGTGGCGCAGGAGGTTACCGGGCAGAGCAAAGTGATTTTAGGAGTACGGGATTTTTCAAAGAGTGATATACCTGCCAGAAGCGTAGCGGGAAATCGGATTACCTCAGCGGTATTTGCTCTGTTTTTCGGAATGAAGCTTAAGGATACCCAGACCGGACTTCGGGGAATTCCGGCAAAGTATTTGGAAACTCTGCTGGCCGCCGGCGGAGACCGCTACGAGTATGAAACCAATCAGCTATTGATGTTGAATAAGTATAATATTCCTTATGAGCAGGTGGAGATTGCCACTGTTTATATTGATGAGAACCAGACCTCACACTTTCATGTGGTGCGGGACAGTCTGCGGATTTATGGGCTGATTTTGAAATATGTGTTCAGCTCTTCTGCATCCTTTGTGATTGATGCATTGCTTTTTTATGTGGTGAAAAAATGGGGTGTTTCTCCCTTTGATTTTCTGCCGCTGACCTTCTTCGCGTCACTGGTAGCAAGAGCGGTTTCTTCGGTGGTGAACTATGTTCTGAACGCCAAGCTGGTATTTCAGGACAATGTGAATAGGGCAACCTTTGTAAAATACTACATATTGGTAGTGGTGCAGATTTTGATTTCTGCCCTTTGCGTTTTTGTACTGGAGAATACCTTTGAAATTCTTTCTCCGGCGCTTTCCACAGTGCTGAAAATTCTGGTGGATACCATACTCTTTTTCTTTAGCTTCCGGATTCAGCATAAGTGGGTTTTTGATAGTAGAAAAAAGGACGGTGAATGACCAATGAAAAAAAAAGGGATATCCTTTAAGGTAATATATCTGATATACCTTTTTCTGGTAATAATGGCTGTGGTGGCAGCCCTTTTATACGTGAACAAAAGTCTGCACGAGTATGAAGCCCTGCGACCGGAGGTACGTGTGACAGAGGCTATGGCTCAGTTGGCAGCAGATGCGGGAGAGGGTGACTTCTTCGCAGAATATGATCTGGGAGAAGTCACACCCGGGGCATATGAGGCTCATATGGATGTGGAAAAGCAGTATCTGGAGCTTTTTAAAATAGGAGAGATGAGTTATTCACAAAAGAGTGTTTCCCACGAAGAAGATGAGCTTTATTACAATATTGAGAATGATGGCACACTTTTGGCTGAGGTGAAGCTGAAGGCTGTAGGGGAAGCTTACACCAGGTTAACTGTTTTAAACTTTAGGGAATGGCAAATGGAATGGGTGAAGCCCCTTTGGGAGGCGCAGGATTATACGCTTACGGTTCCGGAAGATTTTTATGTCAGTATCAATGGTGTGGAAATAGGTAAAGAGGATGGAACCGCCGGGACAGGTAACCAAATCACTTACTGTTTTCCGGGCTTGTATCAAAAACCGGATTTGGTTATAAAGAATCATCTGGGTGATCCGGTGAGCTTTGCCATGAAGGATGGTGTAGTGCTGGCAGAATTTTATGATTATACTCTGATGCTGCCGGGGGCACTTGAGGTTAAGGTGAACGGAGAAGTGTTTGATGGAGAGGTACAGTCGGACGGTCGTGTTCGTTATCATATCCGTACACTGGAAAAGCCACAGGTATGCATTGCGGATGTATATGGAAATGAAGTGAATTATGAAGGAGGCACCACTCTTCCGTTGACGCAGTTTCAGATAACTGCAGACAGTCGATATACCTTGACTTACGTCGGCAGGGGGATAATTCATGAAATGGTGGAGTTTTCTGATAATCCGGAGTATGCTACCTTCGCAGAATATGTGCCGGATATCCCCAGGATTGCCACTTATGATATTGCCATTTTAGAGGATGATGCGGAGGTAATGGTACAGGATGTGTATGGAAATCTACTTTCCTATGATAAGACTGTAAGGGAACATAATTTTATCGATTGCATGGAGGGCGTACCGGAGGTGCCCGAAGAGATTGCGGATGAGGTCGATGTACTTTCTGTGGCGCAGAGCTGGAGTCTGTTTATGTCAAACGATTTGCCCTTTGCAGAGGTAAAGCCGCATCTTATAAAAGATTCTTATCAGTATGAAGTGGCAAGGAAGTATGCTACAGGCGTGGATATTAAGTTTACCAGCCAGCATACCCTGTTAAATCCTGCTTTTTCTGAAGAAAAGGTAAGTAATTTTATGTTTCTTGCAGAGAATTGCTTCTCTGTGGATATCTCCTTTGTAAAGCATATGCAGCTTCGGACGGGCAAGAAGGTGGATGATGCCATGAACGACAGATTCTATTTCGTGAAATATGATGATACGGACGACGGCGTGGAGAATCCCACATGGAAAATCGCCAGTATGAAGGAGATTGTAGGAAATGAGTAGTGAAAATACAACAGAAAAGAGAGGCTTTGCAAGAACACTGGGAGTCTTTTTTCTAAGGCTTTTTATCTGCCTTATGACCCTTGTGGCAGCAGTGGTGGTGGTATTGTATCTTTCGTTAAGGATGATGTGCTCAGATTCCTTTCCCCATGTGCAGCAGACCTTTGTTACCACCATATTGGAGACTGGGCAGTTGAAATTTCTGGCATCCTGGTTTTTATCCTCTGAGGAGATACAGGCGATTGTGGATATGAATTCCATGAAGGAATTTAATGTGGAGATTGATACAAATTTGATTTCTGCAGGCAGCTTTGGAAGTCTGGAAACCAGTGGCAGTGAGGTGCAGGCGGATACGCAGGCGGACATTGAGATTGTAGAGGTGGCAGGAAGTACCTATACCGGAACCATGATGATTGTAAAGGATCCTTCCAGAATTTCTCTGGCAACCATTTACCCGTGGAAGGAAAAGGGTGTGACGCTGGATAAATTGGTAAAGGATAACGATGACATCGGCGGCATCAACGGCGGTCTTTACAATTCAGAGAACAATACCGGCGGTGCGCCCTATGGTGTGATTGTGTCCGGTGGAGAGATTCAGCACAATAAACCCCAGGAATATCCGGGACTGGTGCTGATTGGTTTTACGGAAGAGAATATTTTACAGATTATCGATATCTCAGAAATGAATTCGACGGATATTGAAAATCTGGTGGCAGAGATGAAGATAAGGGATGCAGTTACCTTTCAGGAAGAGGCCAGCGATGCCAACAATCATTTCGTGCAGCTGATTATCAACGGAGAATCCAGAGAAATGAGTGGCAGTGGCAGTGGTCTTAATCCCAGAACGGCCATCGGTCAGAGAGCGGATGGCGCGGTACTGATGTTTGTTACTGATGGACGTGGCAAATCCGGACATCTGGGCGCTTCCTGTGCGGATTTGATTTCCGTAATGGAGGAGTTTGAGGCGGTGAATGCAGCCAATCTGGATGGCGGAAGCTCTTACTGTATGTACTATCAGGATGAGTATTTGATGTCCAGTGTGACCTTTTATTATACCAATTCATCCTGGAGACTGCCTGCGGGCTTCATTGTGAAGTAAGTGAGATACGGTAACAGATAAAGCGTGTTTTCAATATGAGGAGGACATCATGGAAACGCTGAAGTTTGGTTTTAAATTTTTTAAAAAGAGTATGCCGGCGGCGATTTTAGCAGAAATTTTCAGTTTTCTTGGGATTTATGCGGAGCTTTTGTTGCCCATGCTGGCAGGAATGCTGATTGATTATGTGATACTGCCCGGAGAGGTGACCGGGAAAAGCGGCGGCATTTTCCACTTTCTTTTGACAGGAAAATTCGGTCAGGTACATACCATGCAGTTGTTTTTTACCATTGCCATTGTGTATACCGTGATGACCATTTTGCGTATCGTGCTGATTTATATCAGAGACCTTATGCAGGAATGGGTGGGACTGAAGCTGGAGACGGAGCTTCGTTATGAAACCTATGGTAAGCTGATGGAGCTGGATTCGGAGACCATTGCAAATTACAACTCTGGTGAGCTTTTGCAGATTTTAAACAGTGATACCATCATGTTTAAGGAGCTTTTTGCCCATAGAATTCCCTACCTTGGGGATGCGATATTCATGCTGGTGACTACACTGATATTGATAGCGGGTATTAATATTTCCTTTATTATCATTCCTTTGATTCTGATGCCGTTTTTAGTGGTGGCTGTTCTTGATTTCAAGAAAAAGGCGAGAGTGAATTTTAAGGAAATCCGTGAGAAGAGTGCAGCCATGAATCTTACCACTCAGGAGAATATTGCAGCAGTACGAATTGTGCGCTCTTTTACCAACGAGGAGCTGGAGAAGGAAAATTTTGCCGCTTCCAACGATAACTTCTTAGGGGCGAGATTAAAGCAAATATGGCTTTCCTCCAAATTTGATTTGACCTTTAACTCCATTAAGCAGATTGCCTATATCAGCACCATTATTATCGGTGCCATTTTAGTTATGCAGGGACAGATGACTGTGGGATATATTCTTACATCATCCACCTATGTCATGCGTATTATGAATAATATTACCGGTCTCAACAACCATATTTTTAACATGCAGCAGCAGACCATTGCAGGACTGGAGCTGAAAAAGTTCATGGAAAAGAGCAGCAATGTCCCGGATAGCAGGGAGCCGAAGCTCCACTGTGATACTCCCGGCATCGAGCTGAAAAATGTATCTCTGCAGATTGATGGACACGATGTTTTAAAGAATATCAATCTTTCCATTCCTTATGGCAAGAAGGTGGGTATTGTAGGAGAAACCGGTTCCGGAAAGAGTGTTTTGTTAAAGACGCTGGTGCGTATTCGTGACATCACGGGAGGAAGCATCACCATTGACGGACATGATATCAAGGATTTCAGTCTGGAGAATTTGCGGAATATGTATTCCTATGTATTTCAGGATGTGTTCCTGTTCTCCAATACCATTGAGTCCAACATTGCCTACAGCAGACCGGATATCAACGAGCGTATGGTGACTAAGGCGGCTACCCATGCCCAGGCAGATAAGTTTATCGATGCTTTGGCGGACCGCTATAAGACCATTGTGGGTGAGAGAGGTCTGGGTATTTCCGGTGGTCAGAAGCAGCGTGTGTCCATTGCCAGGGCTTTTCATAAGAATGCGCCCATCTTTGTGTTGGATGATTCCACCAGTGCATTGGATGTGAAGACGGAGCGTCTGGTATTAAAGAATATCTATGAGAACTTCGCGGAAAAAACACTGATTATCACTGCCCATAGGTTCTCTTCCGTGGTGGACTGTGACGAGATTTTATACATGCGTGACGGAGAAATTACGGAGCGTGGTACCTTCAAAGAGTTGATGGAGCTGGGGGGAAGCTTTGCCCGGGTGTACCATGTACAGCAGGAGCAGCAGGCGAGTACCGTGGATTATGATAACCTCAGGGAAAAGGGAGGTGACAACTAATGGCAAAGCGTAATACCTTTTTCGAGGATGAGAAAATTGAGAAGAAGATAGATATAAAGCAGCTGGGCAGAACGTTGAAATATATATTGCCTTACAAAAAGCTTTTGCTTTTAATGTCGGGTATGATGCTGGTGGCCTCCGTGGTTTCCCTGTTTCCGCCAAGGCTCCTTAAGCTGATTGTAGATGATGTGGTGGTGAATAAGGATTATGAGCAGCTGGCATTATTAGGAGGCGGTCTGATACTTTTGGCAGCAGTGGAGATACTGTCCACCTTCGTACAGGCAAGAAGTATGGGAAAGATGGGACTTCAGATTATCTCCCATATCCGTACCGACATTTTTGACCGTTTGCAGAAGCTGTCCTTTGATTATTTTGACAACCGCCCCGATGGAAAGATTGTGGTGCGTGTCACGGAGTATATCAATGGTCTGGCAGATTTTTTCTCCAACTATGTGATGATGTTTGCCATTTACATTGTGAAAATCGTGGTGGTAACGGTCTTTATGCTATCCTTGAGTCCGCTACTTACTCTGATTGTATTTGCAGTTGTCATCCCCATGTTGACCGTGGTGTTTATTCTCCGCTCCTGGCTGCGTAAAATGTATTCTACCCATCGTGCCAAGAACTCCAATCGTACCGCTTTTCTGGTGGAATCCATTATGGGAGAGCAGATTGTGAAGAATTACAATCGTATCGATATCAACAAGGATGTTTACAGGGATATTCACGAGGAAAGTGTAAACATGTGGTGGGATATCGTAAAGCGTGCCCGTTTAAATCATCCGGTGGTAATGGTTTTCTGGCATATTGGAACCTTATGTATTTATGGTGTGGCACTGGCACTGATTTTAAGCGGTAATGATATGATTACCGCCGGTGTGGTGATTACCTTTACCACCTATATGAGCTCCTTCCAGGAACCGTTGTCCCAGATTTCCACAATTATTCAGGAGCTGGCACAGGTGAGCTCCAACTTAGAGCAGGTATTTGATACCATCGACTATCCGCTGGAGATTGCAGATAAGGAAAATGCTGTGACTCTGCATGATGTAAAGGGTAAGGTGGATTTTAATAACGTTACCTTTGCCTATGAGGAGGATATTAATATTTTAGAGAATTTTAATCTCCATGTGAATCCGGGCGAAACCATTGCCCTGGTAGGTCCTACCGGTGCGGGAAAGACCACAGTGGTCAATATGCTTACCCGTTTTTATGACGTAAAAGAGGGAAATGTGACTATTGACGGAGTTGACGTAAGAGACGCCAGCCTTTATTCTTTAAGAAAAGAGGTTGGAGTACTCATGCAGGACCCTTTCATTTTTAAGGGAACTGTTATGGACAATATCCGCTATGGTAAGTGGGATGCCACGGATGAGGAATGTATCGCCGCGGCCAAAACCATTTTTGCAGATAAATTCATTCAGCGATTAAATGGTGGTTATCAGCATGTACTGGAGGAGAGAGGAAGCGGTCTGTCTGCCGGTGAAAGGCAGTTAATCAGCTTTGCAAGAATCGTGCTAAAAAATCCGTCCGTGATTATTTTAGATGAGGCCACCAGTGCCATTGATACGGAGACGGAGCTTTACATAAAGGAGGCACTGGATATTCTGATAAAGAATAAGACAGCGTTTATCGTAGCTCACAGATTATCCACCATTCGTAATTCAGATCGCATTTTATACATCAGCAATAAGGGAATCGCGGAAGAGGGTACCCACGAGGAGCTTATGGCGAAGAAGGGGCTTTACTACGAATTGGCGAGATAACAAACAAGAAGATGTGTAAAAATGCAGGTTTTTCCAATTTAAACTTGAAAAATCTTGGGAAAAATTGTATATTTATACAGATATGTTCTTTGGGGGGACAGAGATTATTATATAGGAGGATTTTACGTATGAAAAAAATTATTGCTATGGCGCTTACTGTTGTACTTGCGCTTTCCTGTGTTGCCTGTGGCGGCGCATCCACATCTAAGATGACTATGGGTACCGGTGGTACTTCCGGAACCTATTATGGCTACGGCGGAGTTATTGGCCAGTATATTAAGAACAAGGCAGGCATTGATGTAGTAGTTGTTTCTACCGATGGTTCCAAGGCAAATATTCAGGGTATCGCAGCAGGTGACTACCAGCTCGGTACCGTGCAGTCCGACGTTATGTCCTATGCATGGGAAGGAACCCGTTCTTTCGAGGCAGAAGGAAAGGTTGAGAATTTCCGTGTAGTAGCAGGACTTTATGCAGAAGCGATTCAGTTAGTAACCATGGATCCTGAAATCAAGAGTGTAGCAGACCTTAAGGGTAAGTCTGTTTCTATCGGTGCTCCTGCTTCCGGTGTATACTTCAATGCGATTGATGTTTTAAATGCGGCAGGTCTTACCGAAGAGGATATTAATGCTCAGTATCAGTCCTTTGCTGATAGTGCAGATGCATTAAAGGATGGAAAGATTGATGCAGCATTTATCGTAGCAGGACCTCCGACTCCTGCAATTACCGAGTTATGTACTACCAATGATGCATATCTGGTTCCTATCGATGGTGAGATTGCGGACAAGTTAATGGCATCCTGCCCATTCTATACTGTATGCGACATTCCGGCAGGTACCTATGAGGGTCAGACCGAAGCAGTGCAGACGGTAACTGTTAAGGCAACCTTAATCGTAAGCGCAGATGCTTCTGAAGAAGCAGTTTACAATTTAACTGCTGCAATCTTTGATAATATCGATGCAATCTCTGCAGAAAATGCAAAGGGTTCAGAGCTTAGCATCGAAAATGCAACCAGCGGTATGACTGTTCCTTTCCACGCAGGTGCTGCAAAGTACTTTGCTGAAAAGGGTGTACAGGTTTCTACCAACTAAGAAGGTGTAAAATATGCGGGCTGCGACGGAGTTTTCGCCGCAGCCTTTTCATATGATAGTAATAATACATATTCAGGAGGTATTAATGGGATTATTTGGAAAAAGTAAAGCTTCGGAGGCTGTAGAGCCAATGGATTTAGATGCCGTAATGAAGAAGTTTGACAGGGAGTCCAATACCCGTATTTGGGAAGGCAAGCCCAAGATGGTAGTGAATTCTGTGCTGGCAATTTTTTCATTGTTTTGTATCTATGTAACCTTATTCACCAGCTGGCTGGAGGAGATTCGTCTGACCTCCTTCGTAGCCTTTATTATCTTTATCGGTTATCTAGTGTTCCCTGCGAAAAAAGGACATCAGAAGGTAAATCATATGCCTTGGTACGATATCGTACTTATGATTTGCGGAACCGGTGCTTTTTTGTATTATACAGCCAATGCCATGACCATTATTCAGCAGGGCAGCAGATTTGAATGGTATCAGATTGTGATTGGTATTGTGGGAATCCTTTCACTGGCAGAGGTTTGCCGTAGAAGTGTAGGTATTCCGATTTTGATTGTTGCAGGAGTATTGATTCTCTATGCACTTATCTGGGGATTGTCCAATCCTACCTTAAGCGGAAAATTAAATTATACAGTACGTTATCTGTTCTACAGTAAGGAAGGTATTATGTCCACACCGATTAATGTGTGCTCCAAGTTCATTGTGGTATTCATTATCTTCGGTGCATTCCTTGAAAGAACCGGTATTGCAGATTTCTTTATAAATATTGCAAATGCCTTTGTAGGCGGCTTTTCCGGTGATCCGGCGAAGGTTGCGGTAGTGGCAAGTGCCATGGAGGGTATGGTTTCCGGTTCCTCAGTTGCAAATACCGTGGGAAGTGGTTCCGTAACCATTCCGCTGATGAAAAAGACCGGATATAAGCCGGAATTCGCGGCAGCAGCAGAGGCGTCCGCTTCTACCGGTGGTCAGATTATGCCACCGATTATGGGTGCGGCAGCATTCCTTATGGCAGATTATGTAGGCGTGCCTTACAGTAACATCGTAGTTCGCGCGATTCTGCCGGCAGTACTTTATTTTGCAGGTATTTTCATTGCAGTTCATTTGGAGGCAAAGAAGGAAGGTCTTCGTGGTTTAAGTAAGGAAGAATTACCGAAGCTCAAACCACTGTTAAAGCAGGTTTATCTGTTACTTCCGCTGATTTTACTGGTGTATCTGGTTGGTACCAGCCAGCGTTCCATCCAGTATGCGGCAGCCATTGCGATTATTGTAGCGATTGTAGTAAGCTTATTTAACAAGGAGAACCGTATTACTCCGAAGCGTATCTGGGAAGCACTGGCAGCCGGTGGTCAGGGTATGATTACTGTAGCCGCAGCCTGTGGTGTAGCTGGTATGATTGCCGGAACTATCACCATGACCGGTCTTGCAAATATGCTGATTAACGGTATCGTAGCACTGGCAGGTAATCAGGTAATGGTTGCGTTGGTACTGACTATGCTTTGCTGTATCGTACTTGGTATGGGTGTACCTACTACTGCAAATTACTGTATCATGGCAGCTACCTGTGCACCGATTCTGATTCGTATGGGTGTACCTACCCTGGCAGCACATTTCTTCGTATTTTACTTCGGTATCGTAGCGGATCTTACTCCGCCGGTAGCGCTGGCAGCTTACGCAGGTGCAGCCATTGCCCAGGCAAATCCTATGAAGACGGCATTTACTGCTACGAAGCTTGCAATTGGTGCATTTATCGTTCCTTACGTGTTTGCACTTAATCCTGCGATGCTGTTCATTGATACTACCGGATGGGAGATTGTGTCTATCTGTATTACTTCGCTGGTTGGTATCTTTGGTGTATCAGCGGCACTGGAAGGATATTTCCTTCGCCATATGACCTGGTACCAGAGAATCTTAAGCCTTGCAGGTGGATTACTACTGATTTACCCGGGACTTATAACAGATGCTCTCGGACTTGGATGTATTATCATCATGGTGGTTATGCAGATGGTGGAGAGAAGAAAGGCATTAGCAGAAGCATAAAATAGTGAATGAACAACCATTGGTCTTAGAAGGCTGATGGTTGTTTTTTTGCTAACGCAGCACAGTGTACCACAGTACCAGACCTAAGTAAAAAAGTCGAATTCCGTGGGCCGATTTTGTCTGAAAGTCACAAAAAAATGTAAGGGCTTACATTTTTTCTTGGCAAGAGTACCTTAATTTGGTATATTTGGTAGTATGTGGCAGTGTGTGTAGATACTGTCATAAATTCCGTGTATTTAATATACACAGTACATGAAGGGAATGGAGATATGAAAGGGCTGTTTAACAAACAACGGAAAAGAGTTGTTGCCTTTTGCCTTGCATTTGTCATGATTGCGACTACTGCGTTGCAGAATGATATGATGAAGGTACAGGCAGCAGAAGTAGCCGTAACTTTCACGGAAAGTGCGGGCTACGAAGAAGGTGCCTACGCTGAGTTTGCTCCGGTGGCAGGTGCTGACGGATACAAGGCGTATGTATCAAAGGATGGCACAAATTATACTGCCATTGACAATGAATTAATCAGACAGTATGCAGACTACTGGAGAGTGGACACCGTGGGACTTACTGCGGGTACCTACTATCTTAAGGTAGAGGCTTTGAGCGGAAGTACTGTAGTGGCTACAGGACTTACCGGTGGCTTGACTGTTACAAATTATGATCGTTCAGGTTTTGCATTTTCCAGTGCATCAAGACTGGGAAGTGGGTCCGGTGCGTATAATAATGACGGTAGTCTGAAGGATGGCGCACAGGTAGTTTACGTGACTGCAGAAACAGCAAAGACCTGTAAAGCAACGGTAAACGGTACAGAAGTGACAGGTATTCAGGCAATTTTAGATGCGAAGCAGAAGGCAAATACCAGTAACGATATTTTATGTATCCGTATTATTGGCTGTGTTAAGGCAGCAGATGTGGACAGCTTCAGCAGCTCCAAGGAAGGTATTCAGGTGAAGGGTAAGTCTGAATACACACCTATGAATATTACCATCGAGGGTATCGGTGAGGATGCTACGGTTTCCGGCTTTGGTTTCCTTGTGAGAAATGCAGGAAATGTAGAATTCAGAAACTTTGCCATCATGAACTTTATGGATGATGGTATCTCTTTAGATACTGCAAATACCAATATCTGGGTTCACGATATGGACTTTTTCTATGGTTCTACCGGTAGTGACTCTGACCAGGCGAAGGGCGATGGTACCGTGGATATGAAGGGAGATTCCCAGTATATCACCGTATCCTACAACCATTTCTGGGATTCCGGAAAGGCATCCCTGTGTGGTATGAAGAGTGAGACCGGCGAAAACTTTATCACCTATCATCACAACTGGTTTGACCATTCGGATTCCCGTCATCCCAGAATCAGAACCATGTCCGTACATGTATATAACAACTACTACGATGGCAATTCCAAATATGGTGTAGGTGCTGCACAGCAGAGCCAGGCTTTCGTAGAAGCTAATTATTTTAATAATTGTAAGTACCCTATGCTTTCTTCTATGCAGGGAAGCGATATCGCAGGAAATCCTGAGGGAACCTTCTCCGGCGAGGATGGCGGTATCATCAAGGCATACAACAATGTGGTAGTTGGTGCTACCGGACTTGTTTATGCCAATTCCGATGCAGGTACTGCAGCAGCAGATGCTGTGGAATTTGATGCTTATCTTGCATCTGAGAGAACGGAGCAGGTGCCCGCTACTGTAGTAGCAAAGCAGGGCGGAAAGACCTACAATAACTTTGATACCACGGTAGATTTAGGTGTGGATGCATCCGCAATGGATGCTCCTGAAAATGTTCCGGCCGTGGTTTCTGCCAAGGCAGGACGTTTAAGCGGCGGAGATTTCAAATGGGATTTCAGTGCAGAATCAGAGGACACCAACTATGATGTAATTACTGCATTAAAGACTGCAATTACAAATTATTCCTCATCTGTAGTATCCATCGGCGGATATACAGAGGGTGATTCTTCTGATAGTGGATCAGGAGACAATACCGGTTCTGAAGGCGGAGATACTTCAGGCGGTGGTGATAGCACGGATACACCTGTAGTAACCGGTGCACAGATTCAGAATTTTACGGAGAATGGAACAGACAGTTCATTCTTTACCATTACCGGCAATTTATCTACCTCAAAGGGTACGGTAACCTATAACGGTCTTACCCTGACCCAGTGTCTTAAGATGGAAAGCTCTACCAATATTGCTTTCACAGCAGCATCTAAGGGTACCTTAACTTTAGTATTCTTAGAGTCTGAGGCAGGTAAGAAGGTAAAGGTAGACGGCGAAAAATACACCACAGAAAGTAATGTGTTCACTGTAGAATTAGAGGCAGGTGACCACACAGTTACCAAGGGTGACACCATGAATCTGTTCTACATGGTATTTACACCGGAAGCTACGGAGGGAGACAATACGACTCCGGATTCCGGAAGCGGTGATAGTGGAAATGACGGTGGCAACGATAGTGGAAGTGACGATACCGGAAGCGACAGTGGTAGCACCGGTGAAGCCATTACAGAATCCGTAAAATTAACCGATGGCTTAAAGACTACAGAAACTTACGGAAATGCCGAAGTTGTAAAGATTACCGTAATGGATGATATGAGTTACAAGGAGGGAGAAGTAAGTACTCCGGATGGAACTACATATCCTGGTTACGTACAGGGTTCTGTGAATCCGAGCCCTAATTCCGGAAAGGTTCCTACCAAGGGAGCAGTTATCAAATTAGAACCGGTAGTGGATTGTACCGTATATATTACTTACAAATCTGCAAAGACAAGTGAGCTGGAAAGTAAAAAATACTATTACTTTGTAAATGAAACCGCAGGTACCTTTGAAACTGTGGATGAAAGCAGCTTTGATGGTACCGGTAAGCTGTATGTACCTGCAAGCTATGAATTAAAGGCAGGAAATACCTATTATGCATACAAGACAGGATCTAAGGCAAGTATCGCATATCTTGGTTATTCTTATGTAGAAAAGGCACAGGTGAAGACCGAAACCGTAACTGCATCCGTAGATGTATCCGACGGCTTAATTGCAGGAACCACCTATGGCGTAGCAGGTGCTGTGGAGATTTCCGTGCTTGAGGATATGGCTTTCTCTGCAAAGGCAGTAACCACAACAGATGGTACGAGCTATGAAGGCTATGTAAAGGGCAGCAATAACCCGAAAGCGGGTGGCAGCAATTGTAAGGGAACTGTTCCTGAAAAGGGTGCCGCAGTAAAGGTAGTGGCAGTGCAGGATGGCAAGGTAAGCTTTACTATCAACAGCAGTACTACCAAGCCATACTATTTCGTAACCGTGGATCCAAGTGACGCAGTTACCTTTGAGACCATGGATGAGACCGGCGTTGACGAGAGCCTGTATGTAAAGAAAGAATATGATGTAAAGGCCGGCTACACATATTACATGTATCGTAGCGGCTCCAAGGTAAGCATTGCAGACATTGGTTACACCTACGAAAAGGTAGTAACCGATGAGGATGAGAAGATTGAGCTTCCTAAGGTTGTAGCATTTGAAGGCGCAGAAGGCGGCGGTATGTATGCAACCGGTGGACGTGGTGGAGACATTTATGTAGTAACCACTTTAGAGGATTACGGCGCTGGGGAAAGTGCAATTGAAGGATCTCTTCGTCATGCGATTGAAACTGCACCTTTAAGTGGAAGAATCATCGTATTTAATGTGGGTGGTACCATCCACTTAAAGCAGACCTTAACATTTAAGGGCAAAGAGAATATCACCATTGCAGGTCAGACGGCACCGGGTGAGGGTATCACCTTAGGCGGCTATGATACCAATATCAGTGATTCTAAGAACTTAATCATTCGTTTCGTACACTTCCGTACTGGTACGGAGAATCTGTTAAACGGTGGTGACTCCATGGATGGTCTGTGGGGCAGAGACAATGATACCTTCATTCTTGACCACTGTAGCTTCAGCTGGAGTACTGACGAAACCCTTTCTACCTATCGTGGAAAGAACGGTACCATCCAGTGGTGTATTATTTCTGAGAGTTTAACGGTATCCGGACATTCTAAGGGACGTCACGGCTACGGCGGTATCTGGGGCGGTGAAAATACGGTATTCCAGTACAATTTAGTAACCAACCATACCTCCAGAAACCCACGTATCGGTGGAGGATTTATGGGTGACCCTACCTCTAACAAGAGTGTGGCGACTGTGCAGTTAAGTGACAACGTAATCTACAACTGGGGCTTCTATAGCTGTTATGGTGGTGGATATACTTACTCCAACTTCATCAACAACTACTTAAAGGCAGGTCCCGGAACCAGAGATGCAGTAAAGAACCAGATTATTGAATTTGGTGAGAACAATAAGGTTGGCGGCGTTTATGTAAATGGCAATGTCTTAGAGGGCAATGCAGCAGTGAGTGCAGACAATTCCAAAGGTATGGAGGTTGTCGGAGATACTACAACCGTAGCAACCACTCCTTATACTGCAGAAGCATTTGACAATGTAACCTTAGTGGCAGCAGATGTTGCATATGAGCAGGTACTTAACAGAGCTGGCGTGACCTATCCTATGCGTGATGCAATCGATGCAAGAGTGATTGCACAGGTAGAGAACAATACCGGTTTCTATATCAATACACAGGATGAAATCGGTGGCTACTGCGCACCGGAAACCACCAGAGAAGCAAGCTATGATACTGATATGGATGGTATTCCTGATACCTGGGAAAAAGCAAATGGTTTAAATCCTAACGATGCAACCGATAGTAAGAAATTAGCTTCTTCCGGTTATGCATGGGTGGAAGTATACTTTAATGAGCTTGTGAAGGATGTGGTTGCCGCAGATTATGCAGCAGTGAATCCTGATGTAAGCATCGACCTTGCAAACAACACCATGGTGGAAGAGGGCAAGGATGTCACCGTGAATGCTGTAGCAACAGCAAATAATGGCGGAAGCATCGCAGAAGTTTGGTTCTTCAACGGTGCAGAGGTAGTTGCGAAGGACAAGGAAGCTCCGTTCAGTTACACATATACCGGTCTGGCAGACGGTACCTATAATATTTCTGTCAGAGCGTATGATAATGCAGGCAATGCGACACAGAGTAATACCATGAAGCTTCATGTGAACTCTACCGCAGGTACAGGAGACTGGACCAGCGTAGATATCGGTACTCCTGCGGTAGCAGGTACCGCATCCTATGAGGATGGTGTTATGACTGTGAAGGGTGCTGGTAAGCTTGGTAAGAGCGAAAATGCCAACGCATCCATCAATGCAGATTTCGCAGATGCTACCACCGATGATTTCCAGTTTGTATACCAGAAGTTTACCGGTGATATGGAAATCGTAACCAAGCTGGATTCTTATCTGGTAGTGGATGCTCATACCTTTAATGGCTTGATGTTCAGAGAAAGTCTGGAGGATAATGCGGCAGCAGTTGGTCTTGGCCTGTCCATGGTTAAGATTGAGAATAATACCGTGTGGTCTTCTTTCATGGTAAACAGAGCTACAAAGGGTGGCAATATGTCCACCATCAGTGAGACCATTGACAGTGCAAGCGCAGCAGAGGCAGCAGGCATTCCAATGGTACAGGATTTGAAGTTTAAGGAAGGGGATACCTTCAACGGCACCTGGCTGAAGCTGACCAGAGCCGGCGATACCTTTACCGGTTATGCGTCCGAGGATGGAACCAACTGGCAGATGGTAGGTACCTTAACCGTTGATTTACCGGAAACCGTATATGTTGGTTTTGCGGTAGATTCCAACAAGGTAGCAAACAGCATTGATAACTATGCAACCGCTCATTTCTCCAATATTGAGATTAATACCGAATTTGCGGATATTACCTATGAGGTGGAGAATGTAGAAGTAGAAGGCGCAAGCAATATTGCGGTAGGTAAGGATTTATCCGTTCAGTTTGTAAAGGTGAGAGGCTATTTATTCCCTGAGAGTGTGAAGGTAATCACTGCAAGTGGAAATATGGAATACACCTATGATGCAGAAACAGGTATCCCTACACTCAAGAATGTAACTGAGGATGTAAAGATTAAAGCAACCGGCGTCAAGAGAGATATCGTACAGGTGGATTACGAAATCGTGGACGAAGGAAACTTCTTAACGGTAGAAGAGAAGGAAGACGGAACCTTGGTATTGACCCAGACCGCTACTACCGGTAAGGTGGCAGCAAATGCAACCACTCCTTCTGTAAATACCAGTTATCTGTTATTCCCGGCAACGAAGGATTATCAGACCCTTTCCATGAAGGTGAAGCTGACTGCTTTACCGGGAACGGACGATGCAAAGAACTCCGGCTTACTGGTAGGTGCATTTTCTACAGAGAGCTCTGCATTTACTTCCCTTGGCTTCAGAGCATGCGGTTCAGATTCTTTGGCTGCATATTGGACAAAGGCAGCAGGTAATGTAGGTAATGGTTCACCGAAGAATGTAGTAGCATTGGATATGGAATATGAGGTAACCTTTACTACCAACAAGGATGGTGCGTATATTGTATACTTCAAGTCCGCAGATGGAAGTGTGGATACTTCCAAGCTGTTTAAGGTGCATGAGAATTACATGAAGCAGGGCGAGAACGCTCGTTATGGTATCGCTATCATCGGCGCAACCGCGGAAATCAGTGACTTAAAGGTCGTTGATCACGAGGATAATGAGATTTATCCCGGCAATAATCTTCCGGCAGCTGAGGTTACCGGTGGATTAGAGAATTCTTCCGAAGAGTTATTGGAGAAGGTTGAAGGCGCACTTTCACCGGAAGAAAAGGATGCATTGGATAAGGGTGCAGAAGTGGAAATCTGGGTAGAGGTAGAAGATAATACCACAAATGTATCCGATGATGATAGAGCATTGGTAGATGGTAAGAAGGGAAATGCCAAGGTGGGCATGTACTTGGATGTCAATCTGATGATGCAGATTGGAAATGCTGCAGAGCGGGAAGTAGAAGAGACCGATGGCGCTGTAACCATTTCCTTGAAGCTTATCGAAAGACTGATTAACCGTAATACTTCTTTGAAGAGAAGCTACCAGATTGTGAGAATTCATGACGGCGTGGCAGAGTTGCTGGATTGTAAATTTGATGCAGCTACACTTACCATTTCTTTTGAGACGGATAAGTTCTCTACCTATGCCATCGTATTTACGGATGTCGTTGTTGCATCAGGTAATAACAACGGAAGTCAGAATACCGGCAATGCAGGCACTACTGCGGATTCTGTGGTAACTTACTCACCGCAGACCGGAGATATAAACTATGGCATACTCTTAGTCGTATTCATTGTTTGCCTGGGCTTAGGGGCAGTGATTTTACGCAAGAAAGAGAATAAAGATTCCTAAAACAAAAGCGGGGTGTTTCAAAAACACCTCGCTTTCTTGTGCTTAAGCCTTTTGATATGTTTCAGAAAAAATATCCCTTCGGATAATGTAGACATCTTGTAAATCATCTTTTCGGATTGCCAGATAATCCCCGGGACGGCCCAGCATGTACTTTTCCTCATCCCAGGCAGTGAAAACCTTGGTGAGATGGTCCAGGGTGCTGGCATAAATCAGGCTGCCACCGGTGGAGATGCAGGATTTAGCGTAGGGAATCAGGGAGATGGAGTTGCCACTCAGAGTGTCTTTTATCGTAGGCGGATACTCTCCGCAGAATACATATTCTTCCTCGCTATACATGTAGCTTTTCTCAAATTTTTCCCTGCGGATGGGATAGATTTCTCCCCATATACCGATGACAATGTACATATCCTTCTCCACAATAATATCAAAGTCCCCCTCGAGAGTGCGGATATTGATGGGACTGCCGGGAGATATTATGTCATTGATTTTCACATAGCCAAGGGGCAGAGAAAGCTTGCGGTAAAGCTGCATTTCTGAAAGCGTGGCATTATAATCTTTGGCAACAATAATCTCCGTATTTGCAAAATAGTTTTGCAGGGTCCCTATAAAGTAAGTGCTGATATCTTCATCCCTGCAATCCAGCTTGGTGCGGTTGATAAAGCCACCGGCCTTCACCAGATGCCCACCACCGGAACCGATTCCTTCCGTGATTGCCTGTACAACGTCACAGGCTTTGGCCTCTTTAATGCAGCTTCGTACAGATAGCTTGATTCCACGGGGGAGTACGCTATATACCACGCAGACATCCACCACATCCACCTCCAGTACCAGGTCACTGATCATGCCCAGAATATTGGGGTCGCAGGGCTCCGCCTGTACTACGGAGAATCGGTATTTTTCATTGTACTGGTAGTCAATCAGAGCCTTTCCGGCGATGACCAGCTCCGTCAGAGAAAGGTTGGTATTGCGGAAGCGGGTAATGAGATTGCGGTCAAACAGAGCATCGTCCCGTAAATCTTTATCCAGGGGATGGGAAATTTCTGTAAAATTGTTGGTATCGGTCAGGAGTCCATAATACAGGGCGGTAGAAAGGGGCTTGTCCCCATTTATATCCATGCCCTCAGCTTTTAGCATATCCCATACCAGGGTGGCACAGGAGCCCAGATTGGAGCGGATTTCGCACAATGCAGGTGGGGTAACTGCCTGCTGGTGGTGGTCAATGATGGCGATATTGGCCGCTTCAAAGGGAGCTACATTTCCTTCCCCATATTGGCAGTCCACGGTGATAAGGAGCTGTGGCATATCCAGGGATTCTACATGGGCAATGGGAATTTGCAGGGTTTCTACCATAAGTCGTAGATTGGCCTTTTGAATCTTGTCCGAACCTCCATAGACAAGGCTTACCTTTTTCCCCATATTTTTCAGATAAGTGTAGACCCCAAAGCCACTGGCGATGGCATCTGCATCGGGATTGTTGTGACACTGCACAACGATATCATCATATGTAAGTAAATCATGCAACCTCATGATGGATTCTCCTTAGTAAGTTATTCTCTGCCTATGATACCATGCATTGTGTGAAGATTTCTATAGGAAATGAGAATGACCTCTACATTTACAATTTCCCCATTATTTGATATTATTTATGGCGTATCAGTACAAAAGAACAGGTTAAGAGGAATGTAACATTATGTATATATTTATTTCTCATTCATCCAAAGAAGCTACTGTAGCAAAGGCACTGTGCAGCGCGTTGGAAAACGGCGGTCACAGTTGTTTTATTGCGCCGAGAGATATTCGTTCAGGATATGAATATGCGGAGGAAATCGCAGGGGGAATCGACAGTGCGGATGCGGTACTGCTTTTATTGTCCGCAGCATCCAATAGTTCTCCCCATGTGCTTCGGGAAGTGGAGCGGGCAGTGTCAAGGTCCATCCCCATCCTTGTGTATAAGCTGGAGGAGGTAGCACTTACCAAATCCATGGAGTATTTCCTGATGACCCATCAGTGGATGGAAGCAGGCAGGGACAGCTATGCAGATGTGGTAAGGTGTGTGAATACTCTGGAGCAGGGAAAGGAAGTGAGAGCAGCGCAGAAGGTGGTAGCATCTCCTTCTGAAAACAGGAGTAACAAAAAAATGATAGGGGCAATGACCGGAATCATTCTGGGACTTATCGCCATTATTGCAGTGCTGCTGGTGAACCTCCTTTCACAGAGAAGCGGCGAGGATGTGGCGAAAGAAAACAGTGTGGTTACTGCTTCTCCGGCTCCCATGGAGGTGAAGCCCGGAGATATCATCACCATGGGCTGTTATAATGATGAGGATATTCAGTGGCGGGTGCTGAAGGTGTCTGAGGATGGAAGCGAGGCAGTGGTGGTGTCAAGGGACGTGCTTACCATGAAAGCCTATGATGCTGCGGAAAGTGGCAAATTTAATCATGATGGTGAAAATAATTACTATTTTTCTGATGTGGCAGGCATGCTGGAAGAGGATGTGGAGCTGCAGGCTTATGTACAGGGAAGCAACAGCTGGGAGAACTCCAATATCAGAATCTGGTTGAATTCGGATAAAGAGAATGTGGAGTATATCGGTCAGGCCCCCACTGCGGCAGCCATGCCTGAGGGCGCCAATGCATACAGTAGCGAAAAGGGCTTCTTATGCAGCTTTACCAAAGAGGAGCTTGCCAGAATAAAGACCACGGAGGTGGTGACCAGGGGCAATGTACTTTCGGAAACAGAGACCATTGTGACGCAGGATAAGGTGTTTTTACTTTCCATGGAGGAGCTGGAGTGGTTTGAGGAAGCCAATGTATCCCTGCTGTCAGTTCCTACACAGGGTGCAATAGATAAGGATGGCATCTATTGGTACCGGGATTACTGTTTGGGATATGGTGTGGAGCATATGATGTGGTGGCTGCGGGAGCCGGTGGAGGGGACCGCTTCTAAATGCTATTTGATAGGGAACGGTTATCGTGAAGAAAATATTTTTGCAGAGGTTGTGGGCGTGGAATGCTATGGGATACGGCCGGCCATGACTATTGATTTGACGGCTTATTCACAACCGTATTGATGAAGTGACTCCCAGTAAGCAATTCATGCTCCTAAAGAGAAAGGGGAGGAAAAATGATTTATATAACCGGAGACTGTCATGGAAATTTCAAACGATTTAGTAAAGACGTTTTCCCAGAGCAGAAAGAAATGACCAAGGAGGATTACGTTATCATTTGTGGAGACTTCGGTGGCATATGGGACAAGGGAGAAGAGAGTAGGACTGAGAAGTGGTGGTTGGACTGGCTGGCAAGTAAAACATTTACTACGCTGTTTGTAGATGGCAATCATGAGAACTTCGATCGGCTCTACAGCTATCCTATGGAAGCGTGGCACGGAGGTAACGCGCATAAAATTCGAGATTCGGTGGTTCACCTGATGCGAGGACAGGTGTTTGATATTGATGGAAAAAAGATATTCACCTTTGGTGGAGCAAGTAGTCACGATATTGATGGAGGAATTCTGGAGCCGGACGACCCACAGTACAAGAAAAGGAAGAAAGAACTGGACAAGGGGTGGCTGCCCTACCGCATCAACCATCACAGCTGGTGGGCGCAAGAATTACCGTCGATGGAAGAGATGGAAGAAGGCTTAAGGAATCTGGCGACTAACGGAAAGTCGGTGGATTACATTGTGTCTCATTGCTGTGCATCCAGTACGCAGGTGTTACTCGGTGGTTCCACATTTAAGCCGGATGTGCTGACAGACTATTTTGAAGAATTGCGCCAGAAGGTACGTTTTAAAAAGTGGTTCTTTGGGCACTATCACGATAATGTAGATGTGAGTGCTGAGGAGATACTGCTGTACGAGCAGATAATTAGGATTTCGTAAATAAAGAAGTAAAAGGAGAACGTGTATGTTAGTACTGGTATACCGAAAATGCAGCACCTGCCAGAAGGCACTGAAGTGGCTGGAAGATCATCAGGTGGAATTCACAGAGCGCCCCATTGTGGAGGAAAATCCCACCTATGAGGAACTGAAAGAGTGGCACGGAAGGAGCGGTTTGCCCCTGAAGAAATTCTTCAACACCAGCGGCCTTATGTACAAGGATATGAATCTAAAGGATAAACTGGGAGAGATGACGGAGGAGGAGCAGCTGAAGCTTCTTGCGACCAATGGAATGCTGGTGAAGAGACCACTGGTGGTGGGAGAGGATTTTGTGCTCACCGGATTTCGTGAGAAGGAGTGGGAAGAGAAGCTTTTGTAGGAGCTATGGTTAATAGGGAGTAAGAATGGAATGCCCGGAAGTGTGACTTTCGGGTGTTTTTTTGTTGAAAAAAGTAGATTAAGAGCGTATACTAGAATTAAGAAGCTAAAAGAGGAGTTGGGTATTTGTGGAGAAAATAGGAAAGAAGGAGAGAGCGGATAAAATGATAATGTTGATTTGAAAGATTTTCTAATTTTTTCAATAATTGAGTTGTGGGCAATTCAAAGAGAAAATGGTTTGTTTTGTATTGGAGGATAAAGAAAAAATTCCGAAAACAGAGCAAAATTAACACTATAAAGTGGTTGCATTAATTTAAAATTATTCACTTAAACAGTGTTGTTACACAAATGAAAGGATGAAGAGTTGTATGCAAATATATTCGACATTATTTCCAGTTACAGATGCATTGACTAAGGATGGGCTTATAGATTTGGTCATAGAGTGGAATCAAGGGAGTCCACATAATAAGATTAATAATATTAATTGGGACAGAACAAATCGAAATGTGAAATTCGAAGATGGAAACTTATCATTAACGATAGAAGAATTAAGAGTGTATGAGATAATTGCGATTCGTTTTCATCAATTAGACGAAAATAATGTAATATGGACAACGGATATAGTAGTTGATTTCTCTAAGAAGATATTTTCTATAAAGTTGGACCGTGAAACGACGATGGATACAAAGGAGTTTGTCCCGCAATTTAAACCACCTGTTATTGTGAATATGTTGCTTGAACGTGGGTATGTCGGAAATGATGTAAATTTACAGATAATTGATAAACCTATTGTAATTAATAAACATAATTATTCGGTAATTGAAGATGTAATCTGTCGAAGGATTATTTATAGCATGCCAGTGATATACGTTACAAAATCATGGGGAAAATACTTATTAAATGTACAAGAATTGGCTTATAGATTGCGTGGTGTAGCACATGTTTTAGTTGAAGAGGATATGGGAATAGCCAAAATTCTGAGGGAGTCATGTTGTGAGAAGAACGCACATCATGGTAGTGTCGGGATTTACTATCCGAGCATTGCAGCAAAACATAAAATTATTTCTGTTACGAAATATAACGGATGTGAAGAACGTTTAATTGACAAGATAGTTACGATTGTTTGTAGGTATGCAAATCAACAGGCTAGGAATAGGATGTTAACATGGGAAGGCGTTCAGAATGAATTGTTAAGGCTTCGATATGCGAGTGCTGCTGAAAAAAGAGTACAGGCAGAGAATGAGGTTGACGAGGTCTATATTAATTTTGGAGCAGAACTGGAAGAGAAGGAGAAACAATTGAAGAGTTAAATAATAGAATAATAGCTTTGAAAGCAGAATGCCAAGGTTTGCGAGCAAAGACAGAGGCAATGGGTGAAGTACCATTGCTATTTTATGGGGCAGAGGAAGAGTTTTACGAAGGGGAGATTCGTGATTTGATTTTGGAGATGTTAAAGTCTTATGGTAGGCAAGTGGCAAAAAAAAGCCGTAGGGAACACATTTTGCGAGATATTCTGGAAAATAATGAGCAAACGTGTATGTTTGAGGAAAAAAGAGAAGAAATCAAAAGAATATTAAAAGGCTATACCAAAGTTAATGATAGTTTAAAACGAGAACTAAGAGAGTTTGGTTTTTTAATAACTAAAGAGGGCGGTCATTATAAATTAACATATAATGGAGATCCTAGATATTTATTTACAATGGCATCGTCCGGTAGTGATAGTCAGCATGGTGGAGGGAATTTAGCAGCGGAAATTATTGGTAAAGTGTTGTAAGAGATCATTAGTGTACTATTGCAAATGAAGCCTTTGACGAATTATTGTGAAAATATTTGTCTCTTTTCGAGCGGATGTGGAGATACAGCAGGCACAGAAAATGGAAAGTGCATTTATGTATGACTTTGTTACCGCCATTTCTAAACATACCATAGCCCCCAAGCCACGCCTGTGTTATAATACAACTACAGGCGTGTTCTTTTTATGCAAAAAGAAACCACCAAAAAATCAGCAAAACAAGAGGTTCATATACATATGCAAGATAAAATAAAAATCCAATTCACCTGTCATGGCAATATCTGCAGAAGCACCATGTGTCAGTCGGTGATGACTCACCTGGTAACCCAGCGAGGTTTACAAGACCTCTTCGAAATCGCCTCCGCGGCCACTAGTCGCGAGGAAATCGGAAACCCGCCTCACTACGGCACAGTAAATAAGCTCCGTCAGGTAGGTATCCCTGTAGTACCCCATCGCGCGGTCCAGATGACTGGTGCGGACTATGATTATTACGATTATCTCATCGGTATGGACAGTGCCAATATCCGCAATATGACCCGCATTGCGGGAGGTGACCCGGAGGGGAAGATTTACAAGCTTCTGACCTTTGCGGGGAAGGGGGACGATGTGGCGGACCCTTGGTATACCGGGGATTTTGATGCTACTTATCGGGATGTGCTTGCAGGCTGCGAGGGATTACTTAAGCAGCTGCTGGAGCAGAACTAGGAGATAAGACAGGGGAGGTAGGAAATGAACCATAGTAAACCATTGACATTTATCATCGTAGGCTCCGGCTGGCGTTCTTTATTTTATGCCAGAATTGCAAAGAAGTATCCGGAGGTATTTGAGCTTAAATACATGCTTTGTCGTACCCAGGAGAAGGCGGACCGGATGGCGGCGGAGCACAATATTCCTACCACCACGTCCATAGAAGCCTGTGAGGAGGCAAGTCCGGATTTCGTGGTAATTGCAGCATCGAAGAATTCTCTCTGCCAAGAGACCATGAAGTGGGCGCGAAAGGGCTTTGCAGTTCTTTGTGAGACCCCGGCGGCCTGTACTTTGGAGGAATTAAAGGAGCTGTGGGATTTAACAAAGCATGGTGCCAAGATACAGATTGCAGAGCAGTACCACAGGTACCCGAGTATGGCAGCAGGCTTGGAGGCGGTGAAGAGTGGAAAGCTTCATGAGCCTTACGCAGTGCGACTTTCCATGGCTCATGATTATCACGGAGTAAGTCTGATACGCCGGATGCTACAGCCACAAGCCCCACAGAATCTACGGTTGGAATGGCTCAGTGGTGAGCAGTACGCCTTCCCGGTGACGGAGACGGATTCCCGATATGGGGATATTACCGACGGTAGGGTAAAGGAAAGTAGTCGCAGTGTCATTACCATGAGATTTGCTGGTGGGAAGATGGCATTTTATGATTTTGACGGTATTTTGTATCACAGCTATATTCGTAGCAGGCATGTGAATGTACAGGGCAGGGACGGGGAATGGAATGATACCCTTTTGCGTTATGTGGATGATGACTATCAGCCCAAGAGGCAACAGTTGACACCATTCTTAAATCCCAGATACAGCTGTTTGGAAACAGCCGATTTAAAAGCCCAAAGCCGGCAGTGGCAGCCCTTTTTCCCCATGAGTGAGGAAGAGGATGAATATGCTATTGCCACCATGATGCTGGATATGGGAGAATATGTAGAGACGGGTAAGGAAGTGTACCCAATGGCGGAGGCGCTGGAGGATGCGTATGTGTTCTTGCTGATGCAGGAGGCAGTGAGAAGTCCGGGGACAAGGATTATAGCACAGGAGATGCCTTGGCATTGTTAAAAATCGCCACTCGTAGAGGAGGGAGATGCAGTATGGAGTTACAAATCAGAAAAGAAAAAGGGGTAGCTATTTCGCCGGATATGATTGGACTTTTCTTTGAGGACATCAATTATGCGGCGGATGGGGGATTGTATGCGGAGATGCTGGAGAACCGCAGTTTTGAGTTTTTAGAGGCTTTGGGGGACGCCAGGGATTATTATACCGTATATGATGGACATTATGGTTGGACGGCATACCCGGCAGAAAATGCAGTGAAAACGAAGACGGTGATGGGCAGTCCTCTTACCGAAGAGAATCCCCACTATATGCGCATACAGGCGTTGTCAGCAAATGCAGGTATCCGTAATCAGGCGTTTGATGGTATTTATTTGAAGAAGGGCATGACCTATAACATTCGTTTCTGGGCCAGAAGCGTGAAGTTTACAGGGGATTTCCTTTGCAAGGTGGAGAAGGCTGGCAAGACGTGTGCCGAAGCAATCGTCAGCTCTGCAAACTACATAGAAGAGACCTATAACTTTTATAAATATTATGAGACCAGTTTCACCGCTACAGAGGATGCAGAGAAGGCGGAGTTTGTCTTTGCCCTCAGTGAGGCTGGTATCGTAGAGCTGGATTTCATCTCCTTGATGCCGGCAGATGCGGTGGAGGGAATATTCCGTAAGGATTTGTTTGAAAAGCTGGCGGATTTAAAGCCGGGATTTTTGCGATTCCCGGGAGGTTGTATCGTAGAGGGCAATACCCTGCATAACAGATACCGCTTTAAGGAGTCCTTAAAGCCACAGTGGGCGCGGAAGAACAACTGGAATCGCTGGGCAGTGCATGGAAATAGAATAGAGAATGATTTTCACGGTCCCTACAGTCATTATAACCAGACGCTAGGGCTTGGCTACTATGAGTATTTCCTTCTCTGTGAGAAAATCGGTGCTAAGGCTATCCCGGTTATGAATGTGGGATTTGCTTGTCAGTATCAGTCAGCGGAAATTTTGAGCATAGAGGACATGGCTTTTCAAGAGTTTGTACAGGATGCTCTGGATTTAATAGAATTTGCCAACGGAGCAGCTGATACGCCATGGGGTAGCGTGCGTGCACAGATGGGACATGAGGCACCCTTTGAACTTACCATGCTGGGCATCGGTAATGAGCAGTGGCAGACGGAGAAAGCGGATTTCTTTGAGCGATATGTGAAGTTTGAAGAGGCCATCCATGCAAGGTATCCGGAGATTAAGCTCATCGGTTCTGCCGGACCGGACATTACCTCGGAGCGTTACGAGGCTGCGTGGAAGTTTTATAATGAGCACAAGGAGCAGGCAAATTTTGTTTACGCGGTGGACGAGCATTATTATGTGAAGCCCCAGTGGCTCTTTGAGCATGTAGACTTTTATGATGAATATGACCGGACTGTCAAGGTATTTTCCGGCGAGTATGCGGCGCATCCGGTCAGCGGTATGAATATGCCACAGGCGAATAATTTAGAGGGAGCTCTTGCGGAAGCTGCCTTCCTCACCGGTGTGGAGCGTAATGCGGATGTGGTAGTGCTGGCATCCTATGCACCGCTTTTTGCCAAGCTGGGATATGCCCAGTGGTCTCCGGATATGATATGGTTTGATGGTAAGGGCTGTTATGGTTCCCCCAGCTATTATGTGCAGAAAATGTACGGAAACGGAGTGGGAGATTATACGCTGGATGTGGGCACGGAATATAAGGAGGCCTGGAAGGATAAACTATATTATTCCCTTTCCTACAGGGAGGCTGCCCGGGAGATTATCATCAAGGTGGTAAATGCCAACGCAGAGAAGCGCTCATTGCACTTGAATTTGTGCGATGGATGGAAAATTCTGGACAACATTTACCGGGCAGAGATTCTGGCAGGTCCTTGGCCGGAAGCTACCAACAGTATCAGTAAACCGGAAAATGTGGCAACCTATGGGAAAGAGGGCAGTATTGAGGAGGCAATTACTTTGCCTGCCCTGTCCTTTAGCGTAATCAGAGTGAAAGCAGGTTTGTAATGGTTGATAAAAAGATTAAAACAGTAATTTTTGATATGGACGGAACACTTATTGATACGGAGAAGCATTACCGTCATTTTTGGAAAAAGGCCTTTGAATTCTATGGGATGATCCTGACAGATGAGCAGGCTCTTTCCTTAAGAAGTCTGGGTTCCCCCTATTCTGCCCCCTATCTGCGTTCCATTTTCAGTGACGATTTGGATGTGGAAAAGGTACGTGCCAAGAGAAGAGAGCTGATGGAGGCACATTTGGAGCAGGTTGGTATTGAGTTAAAGCCCGGTGCACTGGAGATTCTAAAGTACTTAAAGGCGCAGGGGGTGCCGACAGCGGTGGCTACAGCTACGGAGCCGGTGCGTGCCAAGAAGTATCTGACAGAGCTGGGCTTGTACGATTATTTCGATGATGTGGTGTCCGCAGCAACGGTATCCAGAGGAAAACCGGCGCCGGATGTGTATACCTACACCTGCAAGCAGTTAGATAAGAATCCTAAGGACTGTATCGCGGTGGAGGATTCGCCCAATGGCGTCATGTCTGCTTACCGGGCGGGCTGTAAGGTGGTTTACATCCCCGACCAGAAGGATGAAACGGAAGAGTTGAGACACTATTTATATGCCAAAGCGGACTGGCTTTTTGACTTAAAGAGAATCCTTGCGGAAAGAAACGGAAAACTGCCTTGATTTTTCTATGGGAAAGTGTTACTATTTTAACGATGGGTATTGTTGAAAATTTAACGAAGTCCCAAAGTACGGAAAAATAAGATAAACGAAGGAAGGAAAATCCAATGAGTATGAAGTTTGACGACATTATCAAGAAGGTAAGCAGCCTGGAGATGAAGAAGGTTTCTGTGGCAGCAGCACAGGATGAGGCTGTTTTAGAGGCAGTTATCGAAGCAAAGAAGCGTGGTATTGCGGATGCAATCTTAGTTGGTGATGCAGCAAAGATGCAGGAAATCGCAGATGCGAGAGGCTTTGATATTTCTTCTTTTGAAATCATTGATGAGCCGGATATGATGGAGGCAGCGCTGAAGGCAGTAAAGCTTGCTCATGACGGTAAGGTGGATATGTATATGAAGGGTCTGGCAGATTCTAAGACCTTCTTAAAGAGTATTTTAGACAAAGAGGTAGGTCTTCGTACCGGTAGCGCATTATCTCACGTATGTGTATTTGAGGTACCCGGTATTGAGCAGCTTTTGTTCTTAACGGACGTGGCATTTATGACCTATCCTACCTTAGAGGATAAGGTAAGTATTATTAAGAATACCATTCCTGTGGCAAAGGCTTGTGGTGTTGAGGTTCCTAAGGTAGCACCATTGGCAGCAGTGGAGGTAGTAAATCCTAAGATGCCTTGTACCTTAGAGGCGGCAGAGCTGGTGAAGATGAACGAGGAAGGCACCATCACAGATTGTATCATCGATGGTCCATTATCCTTAGACCTTGCCATCGATGCAGAGGCTGCAAAGCATAAGGGGGCAACCGACCGTAAGATTCAGGGTGATGCAGATATCCTTTTATTCCCGGATATCCACGCAGGTAATTTAGTATACAAGATGATGGTTCGTATGGACGATATCAAAAACGGCTGTATCTTAACCGGTACCAAGGTTCCTGCTATTTTAACCAGCCGTTCCGATACCTTTGAAACCAAGGTGAATTCTATCGCTCTGGCTGCAGTAGTTGCAGAAGAGTTAAAGAAAAATGCACAGTAAGCATAGGAGGATAAGCTTATGTCTATCAAGAGTTTAATTATTAACCCGGGTTCTACTTCTACCAAAATTGCGGTATTTGAAGATGAGACCATGTTGTTTGAGGAAACCTTAAGACACTCTACCGAGGAGATTTCCCAGTATGCATCCATCGTAGACCAGAAGGATTTCCGTAAGAAAATCATTACCGATTTACTGGTTTCCAAGGATTTTGATATTAATTCTTTAAATGTAATCGTAGGCCGTGGCGGTATGTTAAAGCCGATTCCGGGGGGTACATATGCAGTGACCGAAGAGTTACTTGCGGATTTAAAGGCTGGTGTATCCGGTCAGCATGCTTCTAACTTAGGCGGTATCCTTGCAAAGGAAATCGGTGATTCTATCGGTGCTCCTTCCTATATCGTTGACCCAGTAGTAGTGGATGAGCTTGCACCGGTTGTAAGATATTCCGGTGTACCGGAGCTTCCGAGAAAGAGTATTTTCCACGCGCTGAATCAGAAGGCTGTTGCCAAGAGATATGCAAAGGAGCAGGGTGTTCCTTATGAGTCATTGAATTTAATCGTAGTACATTTAGGTGGTGGTGTATCCGTTGGTGCACATACTGGTGGACGTATCGTAGATGTAAATAACGCGCTGGACGGCGAGGGTGCATTCTCTCCGGAGAGAGCAGGTACCGTTCCGGCAGGTGGCCTTATTAAGATGTGCTTCTCCGGTGAGTATACCGAGAAGGAAGTATACAGCAAAATCGTAGGTAAGGGTGGCTTCAATGCATACCTTGGTACTAACGACATGCGTAATGTGGTTAAGATGGCAAACGAAGGTGATGAGAAGGCAGCAGAGGTAAGAGATGCATTTACTTATCAGGTTGCAAAGGATATGGGTGCCATGGCTACCGTCCTTAAGGGTAAGGTAGACCAGATTATCGTAACCGGCGGAATTGCTTATAATGCAGCTGTAGTAGAGGCATTAAAGGAAAGCGCAGGCTTTATCGCTCCTTTCACAGTATATCCCGGTGAGGATGAGCTTTTGGCATTGACGCAGGGAGCTCTTCGTGTCATGAATGGGGAAGAAAAGGTTATGGAATACTAAAAAGTATGTACAAAAGGTCTTTGCTGTACTAAAATAGTGCAGTAAAGACTTTTTTAGATTAGAGGGTAGTATATGAGTAGTAAGAAAAAAAGGTTGGGGAAGAATTTGTCCGCTATGCAGATTATTCTCACTGGGTATGTAGCCATTATTCTGGTGGGAACGCTTTTGCTGACATTGCCCATAGCTTCTAAGGCGAGAGTGTGGTCGCCTGTAGTGGATTGCCTGTTTACCGCTACCAGTGCAACCTGTGTAACGGGTCTGATACAGTATGATACCTATACACATTGGTCCATATTTGGTCAGCTGGTGATTTTGGCATTGATACAAATCGGTGGTGTAGGCTTTATGACCATTGCTATCAATATTTTGGCTTTTACCAAGCAGAAGATTGGTTTAAGCCAGCGTTCTTTGATGCAGAATTCAATTTCAGCACCTCAGATTGGCGGTATCGTAAGGATGAGTAAGTTTATTATTGGCGGTACTTTTCTGGTAGAAGGTGTGGGAGCGTTATTGCTTAGTATGTACTTTATCCCAAGATTTGGATGGGGACGTGGGATTTATTTTTCTATATTCCATGCGATTTCTGCATTTTGTAATGCCGGCTTTGATTTACTGGGAGGTGTTTCGGGAGAAATGTCTTCCTTGGCCAGTGTGGTGGACAATTGGTATGTAAATTTGGTGATTATTGCTTTAATATATATAGGTGGTCTGGGATTTTTTGTATGGCATGATTTGTTGGATAAAAAGTTTCAGTGGAAGCGCTTGAAGCTCCAAAGTAAAATGGTTATTTTCATTACGACAGCACTTCTTGTCTTTGGAACAGTGATGTTTGCTTTGCTGGAGTGGAATGGAGCTTTATATGCAGGGATGGACGGAAGTGAAAAGGTGCTGGTATCTTTGTTTCAGTCCATGACAGCACGTACTGCCGGCTTTGCTACGGTGGATTTGAATGGACTTTCTGAGGCCAGTAAATTTGTGATGATTTGTCTGATGCTGATAGGTGGAGCTACCGGTTCTACAGCAGGTGGAGCAAAGACCACCACCTTCGGAGTTCTTTGTATTAGTATTTTTACTACCTTTCGTCGTAAGAAAAACGTGGAGGCCTTTGGGAGACGTATGGAGGATGAGATTACCCGATTGGCATCCTGTGTGTTTATGACATATTTGTTAGTAACCTGTTTTTCGGCAGTAGTGTTGTCGGCCGTGGAGAAGGTTTCCATGATTACGGCACTGTTTGAGACGGTTTCAGCTATGGCTACCGTGGGGCTGTCTTTTGGACTTACACCAAATGTATGTATGTTTACGAAGCTTCTTTTGACAGCACTAATGATATGCGGACGAGTCGGTTCTGTTACAGTGCTTTTGGCATTTTCAGCAGAGAGAAGAGTTAGGGCTTCAAGGTTACCATTAGAACAGGTTCAGGTAGGATAGGAGAGAAGAAAAGATGAATGTAAAATCAATTTTAATTATTGGTCTGGGACGTTTTGGACGTCATATGGCAGTCAAATTTCAGGAGGCAGGGCATGAGGTTCTGGCAGTCGATAGTAGCGAAGAACGTGCGGATGCAGCAGTTGGTATTGTGCAGAACATTTTAATCGGGGATGCTACGGATGAGCGTTTTATGGAAAGTCTGGGGATTAGCAATTTTGACCTTGCGGTGATTGCCATTGGTGAGAGTTTCCAAAGTGTTTTGGAGATTACAGTGAATTTAAAGGACTTGAATTGTAAATATATTGTGGCCAGAGCTACCAGAGATGTGCATAAGAAGCTGCTTCTTAGGAACGGAGCGGACTATGTGGTATATGCGGAGCGAGAAGTAGCAGAGCGTCTGGCGATTAAATTTGGTGCGGACAATATTTTTGATTATATTGAGATTACACCGGAAATCGGTATTTACGAAATTGCAATGCCGAAAAAATGGGTGGGAAAGAGTATGAAGGAGCTGTCCATCCGAAATAAATATCATGTGAGCGTGTTGGCGATTAAGAGGGGGGAGCAGATATTCCCACTCCCCAGCCCGGATCATGTATTTGAAGAAAGAGAAAGCGTCATGGTGATGGGCTCTGCCGACCACATAGACGCTATCACATAAGCTATAGAGGGTTTTTGCGATATTCTCTGGGAGATTTCCCATAAACCTTTTTAAACAAATCTTTAAAATAATTGCTGTCATTGAAACCGTACTCCAAAGCAATATCCGTAATCGTATTACTGGTAGTAAGGAGTGCGGTTTGTGCATGCTTAAGACGCACGTAATTTAAGTATTCTTTAAAGCCCATGCCGGTGACCTGCTTGAACTTTTTGCTGAAGTAGGTGGGGCTTAAGGAAGCGATTGCAGCCACTTCATCCAGAGAAAGAGGTAACCGGAAATTCTGATATATATATTTGGTAGCTGCCAGAATATCTGCATCACTGGCATTAATCATGGATGGTGCTTCGTGGGAGAGCACAGAATGTCTGGTCATGAATAAAACCATTTCCTGAAGATGGCATGCCAGAAAAGTATCTGAAAATCTATCAATACCACTAAACTCCGCAATCATTTGATTGGTAAGAGAATAGAAGTCTTCCTGATAGAGAGAAGGAATACTTCCCATAAAAGAGGTAAAATTCTGAGGAAGCTTCATTGGGAGCCAGCGTTCAAAAAGCTGATGGTCAATGTAGGATTCCTTGAAGTAACAGGTAAGCAGGTCGCATTCGCCCTCGTCAAATATGGCATGATGTAGCTCTCCCGGAATAATATACACAAAATCTCCCTTTTTTAAATGATACACCATATCTTTTAATAGAAAGCGACATTGCCCGCCTATTACATAGAATATTTCATAATATATGTGTGAATGGTCGCTTTGTAACGGAGAGGAAGGTCCACGACGAACCTTTGCAATAGTGGTTTTGGATATGTCTTTTAGTTTTATGTGTGGTTTGTTGCTCAATGTAATTCTCCATGTCAAAAAATCAGTACTTTTAAAAAATGATAGCATAAAAACCATAGAAAGTACAATTATTTTTCGATATTATAGTTTTTGCAGAAAGAGTCTTATCTCTTCTCAGAACTTTTCTCTCACAAAAAGCTCCCGAGTAATCGGGAGCTTTTTAATGTCCATTATTTAATTAGAGTGGAAATTTAAAGTATTTCTTAGCATTATTGTAAGAAATATTGGTAATAATCTCTTCTAAGATTTCCATGTCTGCCGGGAACTCACCATTTTCTACCCAGTTACCAACCAGATTACAAAGGATACGACGGAAGTACTCATGTCTGGTGTAGGATAAGAAGCTTCTGGAGTCGGTTAACATGCCAACGAAACCGGAAAGATTACCAAGGTTTGCAAGGGAAATCATCTGATCCTGCATACCTGTCTTGTGATCGTTGAACCACCATGCGCTACCCTGCTGAATCTTTGCACAAGCGGTAGAATCCTGGAAGCATCCGAGGATGGTACCGATTGCCTGATTATCATTAGGATTTAAGCTGTAGATAATGGTTCTTGGAAGCTCATTGGTAGTAATTAAGTTGTTTAAGAAATCTGCCATCTGTGAAGAAGGAGCGTAGTTGTTGATACAGTCATAACCGGTATCAGGACCGAGCTTTTCGTACATGAGAGTGTTGTTGTCTCTCTTACAGCCGTAGTGGAGCTGCATAGCCCAGTCAAGCTTGTTGTACTCTTTGCCCACGAATAACATGAAAGCAGTCTTGAACTTTAATTCCTCTTCCTTGGTGATGGTCATATGATTTAATCTCTTTAAGAAGATTTCTTCGATTTCATCATCGGAAGCAGGAGCGTACATTACATACTCTAAAGCGTGGTCGGATACGTTACAGCCCATGGAAGCGAAGAACTCCATACGATTTCTTAAAGCTTCCTTTAACTGTGCAAAGGTAACGATTTCGGTCATGCCGGTTACTGCAGCCAGCTTGTCGAGATAATCTAAGTACTCAGGTTTTTCAATGTTCATCGCTTTGTCAGGTCTCCATGCAGGTAATACCTTTACATCGAAGCTGTCATCCTCAGCGATTTTCTTGTGCCACTCTAAGCTGTCGATAGGGTCGTCAGTGGTACAGATTAAGGTAACGTTGCTCTGCTTGATTAAGTTACGAACGGTCATATCCGGCTGCTGAAGCTTTGCATTACAAAGATTCCAAACCTCATCTGCGGTTTTCTTATTCAGAACGCCGGTGTAGCCGAAGTATCTCTGAAGCTCTAAGTGGCTCCAGTGGAAGAGAGGGTTACCGATTGCTTTGCCTAAGCACTCAGCCCACTTACAGAACTTTTCATAGTCAGATGCGTCACCGGTGATGTATTTCTCATCTACACCGTTAGAACGCATGAAACGCCATTTATAATGGTCACCACCAAGCCATACCTGGGTGATGTTGTCAAACTTTCT
>JAFTXD010000071.1 GCA_017461775.1 Lachnospiraceae bacterium | reverse complement strand
GGAAAAGTGTATCCATCTGCCATCAATACTGCCTTTAACAACCTAAATATTGATCCAAGAAAGTAAAAAGATGCTGCCGCACCTATGATTTTTCAATCACTGATGCGACAGCTCCCTTTTTCGCATCCTCCATCTTAAAGATGGGATTTCGAATCATATTCACAATCAGCGGTATCACCATGATAAACCATACGATGGGTTCGGATACAATGATGCCCCAGTAGCCGATGACCGGGGATAAAAAGGTGGCAATAAGCACCTTGCCCACAAGCTCTAAGGAACTGGAGAATACCGGAGTTTTACTGTCGCCGAAGCCCTGCATGCTGTTACGGAACAGGCAGATGACGATGGGGACAAAGTAAAAAGGACTGTTTACCTTTAAGTACAGTACAGCGGTATTTATGATTTCAGCATCCGTGGTAGCAGTGATGGCCTGAATCAGCAGGGGAGAAATGGTATAGGTGGTAATCAAGGTGATAATCCACCAACCCATGTCAAGGAGTACGGTCTGCTTAATTCCCTTCTTGATACGGGAGAATTTACCTGCACCAAGGTTCTGGCCGCAGTAGGTTGCCAGGGTGGTACCCAGTACCGAGGTGGGCAAAAAGAAGATGGAGGTCACCTTTCGTGCCGCGGTATGGGCTACAATGGTAGCGTTTCCGAAGGTGTTGATACTGGTCTGCAGTGCCAGAGTACCGAACTGCACAAAAGAGGTCATAAAGGCCATGGAAAGGCCGGTACCGAAAAGCTTATGCAGCACGTTTTTTCCAATACGGAAATCCTCCTTGCAAAGGCGCAGTGACGGATATTTTTTCTTCATATAAAGGAAGCACAGAACCACCGATACGCCCTGAGAAAGCACGGTAGCGGCTGCGGCTCCACCCACACCGGTGTGCAAAAACAGAATAAATGCATAGTCCAACCCGATGTTTAAAAAGCTGGAAAAAATCAGAAAAATCAGTGGCGTAAAGCTGTCACCGATGGCACGTAGAATGGCAGCGCACACATTATAAAGGGTAGAGACGATAAGTCCTGCTAAAATGATGCTGATATATTCCTTGGCTTCCGGGAGAATATCCTCCGAAATGTGGAGTATACTTAATATCTGTGGCAGGAATAATAAACTGAAAATGCTGATGATAATGGCAGAGCCTGCACCCAGCACTGCAGTGCCTGCAATGGCTTTTTTCATATTCTTTTCATCCTTCGCACCGAAGAAGGTGGCAATGATGATGGCAAAGCCATTGGTCAGACCGTTTAAAAGTCCCACCATAAGGTCGCTTAGGGTGGTGGTGGCACCTACGGCCGCCAGAGAAGTTTCTCCCAAGGTCTGACCTACGATGCGGATGTCCACCAGACCATAGAACAACTGAAAGAGCTGTCCAATGAAAAGGGGAATGGCAAAAAGCAAAATAAGTTTTAAAGGTTTTCCTTCTGTTAAATTTTTCATAATACCTCACAATACTCCAAAGTTTGATACTTTTTTATCAGTATGTTTTTTTTTCGATACGTTGTAAAAAACTATTTCAAATATAATCGTAATTTGGTAAAATTACAATACATAAAAGGTTACACAAATGTTTTTTATAGAAATAAACGGAGGAGTATTTCCATGAGGTATTTTTTTGAATCAAAGGTAGAGAAGAAACAGCAGGGTTACGTGATTCAGATTCCTTTCAATATTTGGGAGGTATGTAAGCAGAGAGAAGAGATTCAGGCAGATGTGGTACTGGATAACACCATCATCGATTGTGTACTGATTCCCAAGGAGAAGGGTAATTATGAAATCCTGATTGAGCAGGAGGATGCAGTGAAGGTAGAGCTTGGTGTAAATCACAAGATTCTTCTTCATGTAAACGGAAGTCTGATTAAGATGGATCAGAACAGTCCATACAGCTTCGAGAATCCGATTCGTAAGATTGACAGTATGCAGGTAATCATCCAGCCGGAAGACGGTCTTTGTGGACAGACCTGTATCGCTATGCTGGCAGGTGTTACCATTGCTGAGGTTATCAGCGTAATGGATTGCAGAGAGTGGCAGGCAACCATGGGGCGCGTAATCTCCGCATTGAACTATTATGGTATCGACCATACCGACATCATTATGTACACCGAGGGTAGGGACGCTGTTCTTCCTAAGTGTTGTATCTTGATGGAGAAGATGGGACGTTTCTGTCACTATCTGGTACACTCTGATGGCAAGTTCTACGATTCCAACTTAGGTGTAATGGAAGAGTATGATATGAGCAAGCTGTTAGGTTACTTAGAGATTAAGTGTGAATAAGAATTTTGACCCCTCGAAGAGATTCGGGGGGTTTGTTGTATATAAGGAGGAAAAGAGATGTTAAAGGATTTATTGCAGAAGAGCCGTTCTTATCGCAGATTCTATGAAGAGGAGGTTAGCAGGGAGACATTGGAGGAGCTGGTGGAGCTGACCAGATTTGTCCCATCCACTGCCAATTCCCAGGCGCTGAAATATATGCTCAGCTGCACTCCCGAGGATAATCAGAAGATATTTGAATGTTTGGCATGGGCAGGAGCGCTGCCGGAGTGGGATGGTCCTAAAGAGGGGGAGAGACCCAGTGCGTACATCGTGATTTTGTGCGACCAGAGCCTTGGAAAGAATAAATTTACGGATAATGGTATCGTGGCTCAGACTATGATGCTAGGCGCAGTGGAAAAGGGATTGGGCGGCTGTATGTTCGGCAGCATCAATCGTCCCAAGCTGGCTGGGAATCTGGGCATCGATACGGAAAAGTACAGCATTGACCTTGTGATTGCCTTGGGTAAGCCGAAGGAGCAGGTAGTTATCGTGGATGTACCGGAGGATGGCAATATCAAGTATTACCGTGATGAAAATCAGGTGCATTATGTGCCAAAGCGTGCTTTAATGGATTTAATTCTGAGTTAGTTTATGAATGTTTAATCTTTGTTTGACATAAATTTTATTGAAAATATTGGTAAATGATATTAAAATGAGTTCTAGCGTTTTATATAAGGAGGCAATATACATGAAGTTAGTACCTTTAGGAGACAGAGTTGTATTAAAGCAGATGGTGGCAGAAGAGACCACCAAGTCCGGTATCGTTTTAGCCGGCCAGGCAAAGGAGAAGCCGCAGCAGGCTGAGGTTGTTGCAGTTGGTCCCGGTGGAATGGTGGACGGCAAGGAAGTGACCATGGAAGTAAAGGTTGGCGACCAGGTAATCTTTGCAAAATACTCAGGAACCGAAGTAAAGTTCGAAGGGGAAGAATATATTATCGTTAAGCAGAACGAGATTTTAGCAATTGTAAGATAGTTTTGGAGGTATTTGAAACATGGCAAAGGAAATTAAGTATGGCGCAGAAGCGCGTAAAGCATTAGAGTCCGGCGTAAATCAGCTGGCTGACACCGTAAGAGTAACCTTAGGACCTAAGGGTAGAAACGTAGTTTTAGATAAGTCCTTTGGTGCTCCCCTCATCACCAATGACGGTGTAACTATCGCAAAGGAAATCGAGCTTGCAGATGCATTCGAGAACATGGGTGCACAGCTGGTTAAGGAAGTTGCAACCAAGACCAATGATGTAGCGGGTGATGGTACCACTACCGCTACTGTTCTTGCTCAGGCAATGATTAACGAGGGTATGAAGAACCTGGCAGCAGGTGCGAACCCCATCGTCCTTAGAAAGGGTATGAAGAAGGCTACCGATGTGGCTGTAGAAGCTATCAAGAGCATGAGCTCTAAGGTAAACGGCAAGGAGCACATTGCAAGAGTTGCAGCAATTTCTGCAGGAGATGATGAAGTAGGACAGCTTGTAGCAGATGCTATGGAGAAGGTTTCCGGAGACGGTGTTATCACCATCGAGGAGTCCAAGACCATGCTTACCGAGCTGGATTTAGTAGAGGGTATGCAGTTTGACAGAGGTTACATCTCCGCATACATGGCTACCGACACTGACAAGATGGAGTCCGTACTTGACGATCCGTTCATCTTAATCACTGACAAGAAGATTTCCAACATTCAGGAGATTCTTCCAATCCTTGAGCAGATTGTACAGTGTGGTGCAAAATTATTAATCATCGCAGAGGATGTAGAGGGCGAAGCACTGACCACCTTAATCGTTAATAAATTACGTGGAACCTTCAATGTAGTAGCAGTAAAGGCTCCGGGCTACGGCGACAGAAGAAAGGCTATGCTGGAGGATATCGCTATTTTAACCGGCGGCTGTGTCATCAGCTCCGAGCTTGGCTATGAGCTGAAGGATGCAACCTTAGATATGCTTGGTCGTGCAAAGTCAGTAAAGATTCAGAAGGAGAACACTGTCATCGTAGATGGTATGGGCGACAAGGATGCTATTAAGGCGCGTGTGGCTCAGATTAAGCAGCAGGTAGAGGATACCACCTCTGATTTTGATAGAGAGAAATTACAGGAAAGACTTGCAAAGATGGCAGGTGGCGTAGCGGTAATCCGTGTAGGTGCAGCTACCGAGACTGAAATGAAGGAAGCAAAGCTTCGTCTGGAAGATGCTCTCGCAGCTACCCGTGCAGCTGTGGAAGAGGGTATTATTTCCGGTGGTGGTTCTGCATACATCCATGCTTCTAAGGAAGTTGCAAAGATGGCAGCAGAGCTTTCCGGTGATGAGAGAACCGGTGCAAATATCGTTCTGAAAGCGCTAGAGGCTCCTTTATACCACATCGCAGCAAATGCAGGTTTAGAGGGAAGCGTTATCATCAATAAGGTAAGAGAATCCGAGGTTGGTGTAGGCTTTGATGCATACAAGGAAGAGTATGTAAACATGGTAGAAGCAGGTATCTTAGACCCTGCAAAGGTTACCAGAAGTGCGCTTCAGAATGCTACCAGCGTTGCAAGTACTTTATTAACTACCGAGTCCGTTGTAGCAAACATTAAGGAAGATGCACCTGCAATGCCTGCCGGTGGAATGGGCGGTATGATGTAATATGAACACATACACCTATATCGTAGAAACCATAGATGGTGATTATGCACATCTGCGCAGAATCGATGAACCGTCGGATGAGCTAAAGCTTGTGGCAAGGGCACTTCTTCCTGCGGAAATCATGGAAGGCACAAAGTTGTTGTACGAGTGGATGCAGTATAGCATTATAGAGTAAGAAATTAGGCTGTTACATGGCGGATTTAAGCTGTTCATGTAACAGCCTTTGTTTTGGCGCAAGGCAAAGGCGATGATAGGGGGACAGGGCAGCTTTATTGTGCAGAATACCCCGATATGCTTGAAAAATGTCTATATATCAGGCAAAATGAAGTGGTAAAAGGGTACTGTTTTTGGAGAATCTATCTGATGCCCTGCTTTTTATTGAAAGCGGGGTATGGGGAGTGTTTATGTGGGAATGGTACCCGTTTTGGATAAAATAACAGGTGTAATCAACTGAAAATAGAAGGAAACGGGGTATGTGAAAAAGATATTTTACCTGTACCCTAAGAGCATGTATATATTGTGTGATGGTACTATATTGTGGTAGGATGAGAGCAGAAATTCATTGGAGAAGAGAAAATGGCGGAGAATACCTATTATTACAAACAGCTGGATAAGGAGAAGCAGCGTGCCTATCATGCCATAAAGACAGGGCTTATGGCTTTAGCGCCTTCTTTTGCAGTGCCGAAGCTGGACCCAAGGGATTTAGCGGATATTTATTTCATGGTGCGGATGGACAATCCGGAGATTTTCTACACAGTGAAGTACAGCTATCGCTATTACCAGCAGGCGGACAATGTGGAATTGATACCGGAATATTTGTTCCCGAAAAAGCAGATTGTGCAGCATCAGGAGGCTATGAAGGCCAGAGTTGCCAAGCTGGCACGTCAGGCGCAGAATTTAAATGAAAAGGAAAAAGAGCAGTACATTCATGATTTTATCTGTCAGAATGTGCGTTATGATAAATTGAAAAAGCCCTATTCCCACGAGATTATCGGACCTTTGGGGCACGGTGTTGGTGTATGCGAGGGGATTGCGAAAACGGTGAAGATTCTCTGCGATGCACTGGGAATTTGGTGCATTGTGGCGCTTTGCGACAACAACCCGGAGAAGGGGATTAAGTATCGCCACACCTGGAACGTGGTGCGTATTGGGGGAACCTATTATCATCTGGACGTGACCTTTGATAATTCTCTGGGAAGTGAGGATATGATTCGGTACGATTATTACAATCTGAACGATACCCTGTTTTTCCGGGACCACGAGCCGGTGATTTGGAAGCTTCCGGCATGCACCGACGGGGATCACTTTTACTACAAGGAGAAGAAAATCTCCTTTACAAAAATGGAGGAAGTGGCAAAGCGGGCAGAGCAGTATGCTAAGAAGGGAAAGGTGTTTCTTTTTCATTGGCGTGGCGGCTATCTGACCAAAGAGGTACTGGGGGATTTGCTGGAGCTTTTGGGAGAGGCGGCAAGGAAGAAGGGAAAGTATATAAAAGTATCCTTAAACTGGCCCCAGTCGGTATTACAGGTTCGATTCTTAGAGGAAGAGAGTAACGATAGAGTGACTATGGAAGAGGCCAATGAGGGCGAAAAATGGGCAGAAAGTGAAGATTCCAACCTGTAGTTGGACAGGCATTTTTGGGAATTCAACCACAGCTAGATTGCTTTTTGCCAAGAATTCTATCTATACTTTTCTTGTAGCTACGAAAAGCCAAGGAGGACAATTAAAATGGATTTAGGAAATAGAATTGCAGAACTTCGAAAAGAGAAAAACTTGACACAGGAGCAGCTGGCGGTACAGTTAAATGTCAGCAACCAGGCAGTATCCAAATGGGAGGCATCCCAGTGCTGTCCGGACGTGACTCTGCTTCCCCAGCTTGCGGATATCTTCGGAGTGACACTGGACTATTTATTTGGAAGAGAGGCGGCACAGTTACCTCAGGTAGTAGAAGAAAAGGCTACGGAGAATAAGCTTCCCTGGGAGGACGATGGTGCGCTCCATGCAGTGTTATATGTGGGCCATACCTTAATTGGGGAAGAGCAGGTGGACGGAAAGGAAGCGGCATCCAGAATTACTTTCGAGTACGAGGGACCTGCGTTAAACGTTTATAGTGCTTTTTCTGTGGAGTGCGGTGATGTGGAAGGTAATGTGGCAGCGGGAACCAATGTAGAATGCAGTGATGTAGGTGGCAATGTGGTTGCAGGTACCAATGCAGAATGTGGTGATGTAGAGGGAAATGTGGTTGCCGAAACGGACGTCAGCTGTGGCGATGTGGGTGGCAATGTAACCGCCGGAACCGGTGTCAGCTGTGGCGATATTGAAGGCAAGGTGGAGGCCGGAACCGATGTGAGCTGTGGCGATATCGAGGGTAATGTAAACTGTGGCGGAACGCTAAACTGTGGTGATATCGATGGCAATGTGGATTGTAGTATGAGCATTAACTGCGGGGATATCGATGGAGATGTTACCGCCGGAATGAATATTACTTGTGGAGATATTGAAGGAGACGTATCTGCCGGTGGAAATATCCGCATGTAAACGATAAATGCCCCAATCGTGCATCTCTTTCTCTTTTCTTCCCTGTGAGGAAATGATAGACTATACTTATCAAACACGAGGGGAGATTACACATGGCAAATACGACAAAAGACAATGTAGAAAAGGGAATTACTTTTGGCAGCGCACTGGCGATGATTATCAGCTATACGGCGTGGAAGTCCATTCCATGGGCCATTTTTCATGGATTGCTGGGCTGGATTTACGTAGTTTATTATGCAATTCAATATTAGCTTAATCAGAGCGAGATACGAGGGCGTATCTCGTTTCTGACGTTGTGATAAAGGGGAACAAGATGTTTATAAGAGAAGATAATACCTACAACGATATCCGTGAGAAGTCGCTGATGCAGTGGCTTACAGAGATGGAGCAGCATGAGGATGTGGCAGTGCGGGGCGGTGTGAAGCTTTGCAGGGAATATATGGCACATTTGAAGCAACAAAATGACAATCTGAAGCATGAAATAGAGCTGAAGAATCATTACTTAAGGAAAATGTCAAAGAGGGGCTAGAGATGTTTGATTTTTTATTTGGAGTAAGGAGAAATAAAGAACTGGACGCTATCATGAACCGCATTGATTCTAATGTGGCCAATAATTATAAGGATGCGGCCCAGGAGAATTTGAAGGAGTTTGAGAAGCTTCTTTCAGAGCTTGTGGAGAGCGGAAAGCTTTCGGAAAAGCAGAAGATAGAATATCAGAACAGTTTGGCAGAGTACCGAAGCAAAATGAAAGAATTTACCCACAAGGACCAGAAGCCCTATTGGACGTAAGAGGAGCCGGCGTTAGGACTCCTCTTGTATATTGGCACTTACAGAAGGAAGGCTGCTGAGATTATTGTTTTCGTTTTCATCAGGAAGGGCCTTTAAGTATTCGGTGTCCTTTCGATGGGCAACGCCTACGCCCTTAATCTGACCGGATTTTGCCATGGATACACCTTCCTCTTTGGACACGATGGTGCCGTCAGAAAGCTGATAACCTTTGATGCGGCCGCGGGACTTTACTACACCGGTGATGGTTTTGGCATCTGCAGTGGGAGTTGGAACTTCATCTAAGGCAGCATAAGCAAGCTGTGCGCCTGCGTCGTTTGACTGATTATTCATATACATTCTCCATTCTTTTAGCTTTGCAGTTATTATTTGAATATTGGAGAAGTTTATGCTGGAAAATATCGGTTAAAAGTATCTGGTAAGTAAGAAGTGACGTCTGAGATATTTTCGAATATTAAAAGTGTTCTAAAATAGAGTGTAAGGGTATCCTGGTGAAAAATTAGTACATGTAGATACTTGAAGACGAGAGAAATGTCTGGATTATATGCAAAGGAGCTTTTGGGAGAGACCTGTGATATGATGAAAGAGTGGGGGATTTCTAAGGAGCAAGTGCCTAAGATGCTGGAAAAATATAGCAAAACCCTTACATAGGTTTTGCCTTGTTGTGACCAGCCTTTGCTTTTCCTTGAATCTCAGGTACCGGAGGGGCATCGTTTTTAGGAATGTGTGTCTTGTGGTTACTTTCCGTACCATGTGGTTCCTTGGGATTTGGTCGTCTCATACCGGCTTTTGCCATGGGTTTGTTACCTCCTGTGCTTATGAATTATAATTTTATTGTCTCAAACAAAATAGTTTTTATTCGTTCATTTTGGAGAGAGGTGTAGTTTATATGACAAAAGATTTATTTTTTCAAGCGATAATAAAGTTTATATGTGGCGTAATCCTTGTTGGCTTACTGTTATTTCTCCCGGCGGGCACGGTAAATTATCCGGCGGGCTGGCTCTTTATGGGGATCCTATTTATCCCTATGTTCCTCGCCGGAATCGTGATGATGTTTAAAAATCCGGAGCTTTTGAAAAAACGACTGAATGCCAAAGAGAAGCAAGCGGAGCAGAGTATGGTAATAAAGCTCAGCGGTTTGATGTTTCTGGCAGGATTTATTGTAGCGGGCTTAAATTTCCGCTTTCAGTGGATTCTTTTGCCGGAGGTGGTTTCCTGGATTGCAGCGGTGGTATTTCTGCTTGCGTATCTCCTTTATGCAGAAGTGCTTAGAGAAAATACATATCTTTCCAGAACGGTGGAGGTGCAGGAGAATCAAAAGGTGATTGATACTGGGCTTTATGGCATGGTTCGTCATCCTATGTACAGCGTGACCATTTTACTCTTTTTGTCCATGCCATTAGTGCTGGGCAGTGTGATTTCCTTTGTGATTTTTATGGCGTATCCACTGATTATTGCAAAGAGAATCCGAAATGAGGAAGAGGTGCTGGAGGAAGGGCTGGCAGGATATACAGAGTATAAGAAAAAGGTAAAATATCGTTTGATACCATTTGTGTGGTGATTTGAGAAGGAGAATATATATGCAGAGTTATTTAATTAAGGATACAACCAAAGAAGAACGTATTGCGCTTATTAAGCAGTGGCTTCCGGTGGATGATGGGCTGGAGGAATGTGAGATTGACCTTTGGGACATGTATAGGGATTATATCAATGGTGAGAAGGAAATTGTGGAAATAAATGCGGTGTTCAATGCGCAGTATTATTGTGAGAGATAATTCTTTTGGGAAGTGTGAATTGCGAGGGCTATGAGCATGTGGGGGAAGATATCAGGGGTCTTACATTGGTCTTGGCAGAATTCTGTCTGTTATCCTGACGGTGATGATTATCTTGTCTATCTTCAACATCTTCCTAAGGTTTGATATGCTGAGTATGATTCTGAGTGCAGTCGGAATTGCTGTTTTTAGCACATACATCCTTGTAGATGTAAAACAGTTTAAGACCGCATACGAGACTGGTATGATTAATGATAGCAGCGATTATTCTATTTATGTTCTGAATGTGTATTTTGATATCATTAACTTACTGCTTGATATTCTTGATTTCGTGCGATGGACGAAAGATTAATACAAATCCCAATAAGGGAAAGGAAATATAACCTGGCGTTGTCACAAGAGATTACCTCATTGAGCACCCGGATGTTGCAAAGGAATACGAAGAATTCTGTATGGGAATAGGTACTAACAACTATCCGTAGGGCGCAAATTCTGTATGAAGAGTAATGAAGGAGACGATAAATGCAAACAATAGTAGAAAGAATTCAGCAGATGGAGCAATACTATGAGGAAGTTTCCAATGCGATAGAACATCATTTCAATTCTTTTTCAGAAAATGAGGAAATACGGGAAAAGCTACAGAAGCTGGCAGAGTACCAGAAAAGCGGGAAGTGGCTTAAAGATTATGAAGCGGATGAGCGGGGAGAGCTGCCGGTGGATTTGAAGAGAGGCGTTTTATCCCAGGATGGGTTGTACGCTTTGCTTTGCAATGCAGAAAAATACATGTGCAACAGAAAGGAAAGTAATATGCATTTTTATTATACCAGGCACGGACAGACCGTGTGGAATGTGGAAAATAAAATCTGTGGAGCTACGGATTCGCCATTGACAGATAAGGGGAAGGCGCAGGCGAGAGAGCTTGGAGAGAAGATAAAGGCGGAAGGGTACAAGATTGATGAGATTCTGTATTCACCCTTAAGCCGTGCCAGAGATACCGCCCTTATTGTATCAGAGCTCACCGGGATTCCTGCCCGGGCAGAAATACGTCTTACCGAGCAGAACTTCGGTAAGTGGGAAGGTACCCCCAGAAATGGGGCTGATTTTCAGGCAGATAAGCAAAATTTTGTCACAAGCTTTGAAGGCGGAGAATCCATGCTAAGGCTAGCCCAGAGAATTTATAATCTGATTGATGAGATTAAGGGGCAGGACAAAATTTACCTGCTGGTTGCCCACAATGGTATTTCCAGAGTCATGGAGTCCTATTTCCATGAGATGACCAACGAGGAATATGCAGCGTTTGGGATCCGTAATTGTGAGATTAAAAAATATATATTTTAAAAGACGAACCGGCATACTCTGTAACATAGGGTATGCCGGTTAATTTTTGGTACGAGACCGGTGCAGCGGCAGAAAGCTCCAGCGGAATTAACTGGGCAACCATTATTTTTATCGCGGGTATGATGGTAATGGTGGAAGGAATGGCCAAGGCAGGATTTTTCCAGTGGCTATGTATGACTATCGCAAAGCTGGTACGCTTCAAAACGATTCCTATTTTTATTACCTTTATGGTTATGTCAGCAGTGCTGGCCATGTTCATCGACAGTATTACCGTTATTTTATTCCTTGCGGCAGTTACCGTGGAGCTGGCACAGCTTTTGAAGTTCAATCCGGTACCGGTGATTCTGGCGGAAATATTCTGTGCCAATCTGGGCGGTTCAGCCACCATGTGTGGAGACCCGCCCAACATTATTATCGGTACCTCTTTAGGATACAGCTTTTGGGATTTTCTTGGAAATACCGGGTTAATTGCTGGAATTTCACTCATCGTTGTTGTAATATATTTTTATCTGGTATTTAGAAAAGAATTGGTATCGGATACCAAAATGAATATAACCGATATTTCAAAATATACTTACAGGATTGAGAATAAGAAAAGCTTTACTGCCAGCTGTGTTATTTTTGCTATGGCGGTAGCCCTTCTTGTTACCCATGCGCAGACCGGCTTAACGGTAGCCACCATTGGATTGTTTATCACGGTGATTACCCTGATTACAGCCGGGAAGGATGCGTTTGAGCTCCTTAAAAAGGTGGATTACAAGACACTGTTGTTCTTTATTGGCTTGTTTGTTGTGGTAGGTGGTCTGGAGCAGACCGGTATATTGGAGATTATTGCAGAGTTTATTGGTAAAATCAGTGGTGGCAATATGCACCTTATGATAGCTATCATTCTGTGGATTTCCGGTATTGCAAGTGCATTTATTGACAATATTCCATTTGCGGCAACCATGATTCCGATTATAAAGAATCTCTCATTGACAGAGAGTGTAGGGCTCCCTATTCTGGCGTGGACATTGGTTATGGGAACGGATATCGGTGGTAGTGCCACACCGATTGGTGCATCGGCAAATGTGGTAGGTACTTCTGTGGCAGCGAAGGAGGGACATCCTATCAGTTGGGCAAGATATTGTAAAGCAATGGTTCCTGCAACGCTAATTGTATTGGTTATTTCCATGGTATGTATCTGGTGTAGATATCTATAGGAGGTGCGTGGCAATGACAGAAAAACAGTTTATTATTTCCATAGGAAGAGAGTTTGGAAGTGCCGGTCATGAAATCGCAGAGGAGTTGTCCAAAAGATTTCAGATTCCATTATATGATTATCATCTGATGCGTGAAATTGCAGATGAGAAAAATGTACATGTGGGAAATTTAGAGCCCTATGATGAAATACCGAAGAAAGGCTTTGGTTCCAGAACGGTGAGGGGATACAGCAATTCTCCTCAGGAAAATATTGCCTATATGCAGTTTGAGTTTTTGAGAAAGAGAGCTGCGGAAGGGAAATCCTTTGTGGTAGTAGGACGTTGTGCGGAGGAGGCTTTAAAGGAGTATTCCGGGCTGATTACCATTTTCATTTTGGGAGATATGGAGAAGAAGGTTGCCCGTATCTGCAAGCTTCATGGAATGGATGAAAAACAGGCAAAAAGTCTGATTAAGGAACAGGACAAAAAGCGTAAGAATTATCACAATTACTTCTGTGAAGGAAAGTGGGGAGATTCCAGAAATTATGAATTTTCCATCAACAGCAGTAAGCTTGGAGTACCTGTGACGACGGACATGATAGAAGATTACATAAATAAAAGAATAGAGTGTATGTAATGGTACAGCCCCGGTGATTTGATTCATCGGGGCTGTTTCTTTATACATACTTACTTTTTAATATTCGCTCTCTTACGCATAGTAGGGTCCAAAATCTTTTTACGGATGCGCAGAGCAGTGGGAGTAACCTCCAAAAGCTCATCCGTATCGATAAATTCCAGGGCCTGCTCTAAGCTTAAAATTCTGGGCGGGGTAAGGCGCAGGGCTTCATCCGCACTGGAGGAGCGGGTGTTGGTCAGCTGCTTTTTCTTGCAGACATTGATTTCGATGTCCTCAAGACGGGAGCTCTGTCCCACAACCATGCCGGAGTAAACCTTCTCACCGGGACCGATGAAGAGGGTACCACGCTCCTGAGCATTGAAAAGACCGTAGGTGATGGCCTCGCCTGCTTCAAAGGCAATCAGAGAACCGGTCTTACGATAAGCGATATCTCCCTTGTAGGGACCATAGCCATCGAAGATGGTATTTAAGATACCGTTACCCTTGGTATCCGTCATAAATTCTCCACGATAGCCGATTAATCCTCTGGAAGGGATGGAGAACTCAAGACGGGTGTAGTCACCGCCGGTGAGAGAACCCATATTGCGAAGCTCTCCCTTTCTGGTGGAAAGCTTCT
>JAFTXD010000070.1 GCA_017461775.1 Lachnospiraceae bacterium | reverse complement strand
TGTTGTATGTTAACCTACGGAAGTGTCGGTGTCCGGGGTGGGGCTGGCGCATGGGTGGTCATTTTGCGCGCGGACTCCGAAGCTTAAGTTCTTCTAAGGTTTTTGCCCACCTGCATGGAATAGCTACGCGTCGGAGGCAATGCGCGTCCGTGCGCAGTGCCTCCTAATCCGGGCGTCCATGCCCGGATTCCGCTGTCCCCGAAGCAAAAACCTAAGAAGAGCTAAAGCTTCTCCATACGCACGCAAAATGACCACCCATGCGCCAGCCCCACCCCGGACACCGACACTTCCTGACTTCAAATACACAAGAAAGGATACCATATGGAAAAAATAGCAAGCTTTACAATAGACCACATCAAGCTGCAGCCGGGTGTGTATGTTTCCAGAAAGGACAATGTGGGCGGTAGTGTAATTACTACCTTTGATTTACGTATGACCAGCCCCAACGAGGAGCCGGTGATGAATACGGCGGAGATGCACACCATTGAGCATCTGGCGGCTACTTATCTGCGGAATCATCCGGTCTATAAGGAGAAAACCATTTACTTTGGTCCTATGGGTTGCCGTACCGGTTTTTATCTGCTTTTAGCAGGGGATTTGTCTTCTAAGGATATTGTGCCCCTGATGGTAGAAATGTGGGAGTTTATCCGGGATTTCGAAGGCGAAGTGCCTGGTGCATCCGCAAAGGATTGTGGCAATTATCTGGACATGAATCTGGGTATGGCAAAGTATTTGGCGAAGAAATATTTGGACAACGTATTATATGGAATCGGTGAAGACCGATTGATTTACCCAAGGTAGGAGGCACATATGAGCAAAATCGGAATTATTGGAGCAATGGAGCTGGAGGTAGAAACCTTAAAAGCTCAGATGAAGGTTGAAAAGAAGACCGTGAAGGCAGGCATGGAGTTCTTTGAGGGAACCCTTGATACTGCCAATGTAGTGATCGTAAGATGTGGTATCGGCAAAGTAAACGCCGGTATTTGCGTACAGATTTTAGTAGATTTATTTGATGTAACCCATATTATTAACACCGGTGTGGCAGGTTCCCTGAATCCTAAGCTGGATATCGGAGAAATCATTATTTCCAAGGATGTTATTCACCATGACGTAGATGTCCGTGTCTTTGGTTATCCTCTGGGCGAGGTTCCTCAGCTGGGCTGCAGAGAATTTGTGGCTGACGCAAAGATGATAGAGCTTGCCCTGGAGGCCTGCAAGGAAGCCGGTCTTCAGACCACCACCGGACGCGTAGTCAGTGGTGACCAATTCATTTCCAGCAGCGAGGTAAAGAATCATTTAATCGAGAACTTTGCCGCAGACTGTGCAGAGATGGAAGGCGCTTCCATCGCCCACACATGTTATCTCAACAAGGTACCCTTCGTCATCATCCGCGCCATCTCCGACAAGGCAGACGGCAGTGCCGAAATGGACTACCCTACCTTCGAAAGGGAAGCAGCATACCACTGTGCAGAGATTACAAAAAGCTTTGTACAGAAGCTGTAGAATACGTCCCGTAAAAATGAGCGAGGCAGCAAAGGGCAGAGGCAATGATCTCTGCTCTTTTTGTTCGTAGAGGGGTTTTCACAATGGGACAGAATATTAAACGATTAAATATAAGGTGATACTTGTGACAATTATACTTTTAGTTATGTTATATGTGGTGGCAGTAGGTATTGGTATTCCAGATTCAATTTTTGGTGTTGCATGGCCTGTAATCTATCAGGAATTTGGTGTTGGAGTTTCCTATGCAAATCTAATTTCTGCTACGGTGGCAGGCGGTACTATTATTTCCAGTTTTTATAGCGCTAGACTGATTAAACGTTTTGGCGGTGCAATGGTTACTGCGGTAAGTACCGCAATGACAACAGTTGCTATGCTGGGATATTCCTTTTCTACAAACATATGGGTGATGTGTCTTTGTGCTATCCCATTGGGCTTAGGTGCAGGAGGTATCGATTCTGCAATTAACAGTTTTGTGGCGATGAATTACAAGGCTTCACATTTAAGTTATATGCAGTGTTTTTGCGGTATTGGAGTTACGATTAGCCCCTTTATTATGAGTTTAGCACTGAAGAATAATACATGGCGGTTTGGGTATGGAATAGGAAGTATCTTGCAGATTTCTATTACGATTGTAGCATTTCTAGCTATTCCTTTATGGAAAAGAATACAGGTACGGTCAGATGATATTCCAATAGAGGAAGAAACCGAGATTCTTTCACTTAAACAAATGCTTAAAAATCCTGCGATTCGTTGGGTATGCGCTTTCTTTCTATTTGGGTGTGGTTTGGAGGTTCTTTGCGGTAGTTGGTGCAGTACATATTTGGTAGATTATTATCATTTGCAGCCTGATATTGCAGCGTCCATCACCTTGTTTTACTATTTTGGTATGGCTCTTGGAAGATTTCTTTCTGGTCTAATCTCTGAAAAGGTAAAACCACAAATGCTTCTAACGCTGAGTTTATCAGTCATTTTAGTTGCATTTTTAGTCTTACAGTTTTCATTGCCTGCCGAATTAATTCGGATTGTTCTATTATTTGCCGGAATTGGTGTAGGACCTCTATTTCCCAATATGGTATATCTGACTACACACCTTTTTCCACGCAATATCGTGCTTTCAATTAGTGGCATACAGTATGTTGCTACTTATGCAGGTGTTATGTTTGTGCCTGTGATATTTGGAATGCTTGCACAGTACATCGGAGTATATCTGTATTCCAATTATTTGTTGGTAATGAGTTTGATAGTGATATTATCGGTTACGATGACCTTTAAGTATTTAATCAAAAATGAGAAAAAATAGATTTGGAATAGTGGTGCTCAGTTGTTACAATTATAATGTGTGGAGTACAGAAACTTTCAGTCTGTAGGAGAGATTGAAAGCATGTAAGAATTTGAATCTTCATAACATCTACTTTGAGTGGGTGTAATGAGGTTTGCATTTGGTTTATAATGTTTTTGAAAGGAGAAGTACATTATGAATCAAGAAAAAATTGGTAAATTCATCTCAGAATGTCGAAAGGAAAAGCATATAACACAAGAACAATTAGCAGTACAAATGGGTGTTACTAGCAAGGCTGTTTCCAAATGGGAGACTGGAAACTGTTTACCAGATGCAGCAAAGTATAAGCCTTTATGTGAGATATTAGATATTACGGTTAATGAATTGTTTTCGGGGGAACGGATAAGTTCTGAAACGGAAAACGAAGCGAAAGATTACTTAGTAGATTTGCTGGCTAGTAGAATATATGATGTAGACTGTGGCGTGAGTTATGAAGATTTCAAGAACGCTTTGCTCAGAATGTCAGAAACAACAGTAATGTTATCCAAATTCAAAAGTAAAGAGGCTGCTGTTGAGTATTTGGTAAAAGAGACAGGACTTGCATTCGAAGAATGCTCTAATGCATATGATTTTTACTTTAACTTATATAAGGTTAAGCACTTGTAACTATCAGCTTGCTGGAATGACACATCTCAATTTTCCAAACGCTTTTATGATTAAATGGGAATAGCTTAGTTCTATGACTTGATATATAGATTGGGGTCTATGCAAAGTTTTCGTTCTGTAAGACCCCAAAATATAGAAAAATCCAAGGTTTATAAACATAATTTAGTGGCGTTCGGGGTCTATACAGAAAAAGAGTCCGGTAAGACCCGGGAAAATAGTATTTAAGGGGTCTCCTGCATTAATTTTTGTGTATAGACCCACAAAGGGCTGTTTTGAACAATATTTTCACATAATTTTGGGCAATTTCGGGTCTCACGACTCTATTTTTCTGTATATACCCGCATAAAGTAAATTTACCAAAACAACCCTTCTTCAAGCAGATGTTTTTACAACATTCACTATATGCACTTGAACCGTGTTTTACCTTAAAACTTTAACAAAATGACCTTGAGGACACCCTCACCTCATTTTCTCTACCCTTTCCCCGTAACTTCCTTTATCACCATCTGAATATGCTCCGGAAGAAAAGGCTTGGTAACATACCCATCTGCTCCGTAGGAAACTGCCATACTTCTGGACTTCTCCGTATCATCTGCGGTAAGCATGATTACCTTTATTTCCGGATATTCCCCTTTGATTTCCTTCAAAATATCCAGACCATTTCCATCCGGCAGACCGATATCCAAAAATATGCCATAAGGCAACTTCTCCTCCAGCATCTCCCAAAGCAAGCTTCCCTTATTTGCAGTCCTGGTATTATGAAATCCTTCCTTCTCCAGAATATCCTTCATACACCCCAAAATAATGGGTGCATCATCACACACAATGAACTCCTGCTTCTTCGTCCTGCCCAGCAGCTCGTCCGTGGTAACATGGAAAAAATCAGCCAACTGACAAAGCATAATGATATCCGGCAACGCCTTATCATTCTCCCACTTGGAAACCGCCGCCACGGAGACCCCCATCTCAAAAGCCAGCGTCTCCTGGGTAATTCCGTTTTTCTTTCGCAAATCGTATAAATTCTTTCCTATATCCATTTCGCACCTCGCTCTTTTCATTTACACCAGCTGCTGTATGAATATATTATAGCCCAGTCCTTTCAGAAAGGGTATGGATTCCTTTTCAAGAGAATTTGACTACAATTCAAAAGGTCCATTTCCGAAGAAATGAACCTTTTTTTATAATGGTGTTATTTTTTTATTTTATCTTTTAAATAAATCTCTTCAAACTTTTCAATCTCCATAGGTCTTGCAAAGAAGAAGCCCTGGAACATATCGCAGCCGATACTGGTAAGGAAATCTACCTGCTCCTGCGTTTCCACACCTTCCATGATAACCGGCATATCCAGCTGCTTGGACATCTCGATGATGGTCTGGAGAATAATCTTGCTTCGGTCTTCATTCTCTGAACGCTTTAAGAATGCCATATCCAGCTTCAGCACATCCACCTGGATTTCCTTCAGCATATTTAGAGAGGAATATCCGCTTCCGAAATCATCCATTTCCACGATAAAGCTGGCTTCACGAAGCATCTTAATCAGCTCTAACTGTCTGGGGAGATTTACCATGATGGCGCTTTCCGTAATCTCCAGCTTTAAGTTTCTGGGATTAATATCGTATTTCTCCACGAGTCCTGTAAACTCTTTGTAGATGTTCATAAAGTAGAAATCTTCCGGGGAAATATTTACCGAGATATAAGTATCCTCGTTTCCTTGGTCTTTCCACTTCCGAAGCTGCTTACATGCCAGCTCCCATACATACTTATCCAGTCTGGAAATCAAACCGTTTTTCTCAAATATGGGTATGAACTCACCGGGGAGCATCAAGCCCTTCTTGGTATGAATCCAGCGCACCAACGCTTCCGCACCGTTCACCTCGCCCTTGGTATTAATCTGAGGCTGTAAGTAAATCTTTAACTCATTCTTCTCAAAGGCATGGGAGAAATCGGCAATTAACTCCTGCTCCTTCACCGCACCTTCGCGAAGCCTATCATCGTAATAGGCCACTCTCTGCTCAAAATCGCCCTTGATGGAATCAATGGCCATCTGCGCTCTGTCACACATAGCGTATATAGGCATCTCACGGTCTGCCACTTCATACACACCCACATAAATGGTCAATGGATAAGATTCCCTGCCATTAATGTGAGCAATGTCTGCGGGCCCATCAACAAACATCCTCTCATCATACCGTTTCTTGGGCATCACCAAACCAAACCGGTCATTACCCAGACGTCCATATACATCCATCTCATCACAACGTTCCTTCAAAACATTCGCAATGGTCTGGAGCATCTGATTACCGGTCTCCGTGCCGAAGATATCATTCACCAGCTTAAACTTATGAATATCCGAGCAGATTACCAGAAACTCTTCTTCCGGATTATCCTGTAAAAGCTGCGCTGCACGAAGATAAAAAGCCTCCTTGTTGTAAACCCCCGTCAGTGGATCATGAGTTTCTAAGAATTTCTGTCTCTCATACTCTTCCACCTCTACCGTACGATCCTTGATTACAAATACACTGCCCACAAATCTGCCTTTTTTATCAAACTGCTTGTGACACTGCACATTGATATGAATAGTTTTCTCTTCACACTTAAAGCGCTTCGAATAAACGCCGTCGTCCTTCTGCTTGGTATTGAAATCCATACACCACTGGTAAATCGGGTGCTTTCCATAGAACTTCAGTACATCATTCATACTGAAATATTTTCTGGCTGCCTTGTTGGCATAGATACAAATATTCTCCAAATCCAGAATGATAATCATATCCAGCATATCTTCGCCTACGAACTGCAGACTCCGGTCAAGAAACTGCTGTGGGATAAATATCATGGATGAATAATATATGGCAATGCCGGCAAGTCCATAAGCAAGTACAGAAATATCCACCTCCATACTGAAATACATTTTCGCCAGATTCAGCACGAATACAAATCCGATTACTCCCATAAGCATCAGATACTTGCTGTGATAGGGCGCCGGTGATTTAAACATCTTATAGATAAGTGTGGTAATACATAAAAACACCAGTGCACATATCAGCACATAATGCATCCAGAAAAAGGCTGTGGGCACATAATCATATACATTCCGTCCATCCAACGTTCCGATGTTCTCCAGGCTATAGGCATGCTCAAAGAAGATATTGGCCAGCATGGACAAATTATCTGCTACCGCTACCAGCATGGAATACCGGATCACATCCTTACGTACCCTGATACCGCAAAAGGTTAAGATAAATCCCAGTAAGAACATCATCAGCCAAGTCACACCTGCGAAATTGAGAGACATACACACCGATGCTACCAGCTTATCGCCCGACACCATTCTTACATAATTTACAAACACAACCAATAAACCGGAGGACAAAATCTGCACAACCAGCATCTTTATCTTTCCGCTTTCCTTACGGCACATATATAAACAGGTGGCCATGGCAAACATGACCATTTTGAAAGAAATATCATACCAAATCATCAGATAGTACACCTCATTCTAGTTTATAATACCATAGTACCATTTTATGTGAAAAATGTCTATTTAATTTCTAGTTAACTGAATTTTCTGTCAATTTTTCACAAAAATGTAACGCCTAACTTTTACGTTTTATCATATTTAAACGCCGATTCAGACCAAGAAGCGTCTCCTTTTTCACCTTTATCCCTGCAAGACCCACCATATTCGCAATACGAATCACGGTAAAGCCGGATGTCATCTGCCAGATATCCTTATTCTTCAGCAGAGATACAAGGGTATCTCCATTCCCTTGTTTTCCACCGCCGGAAGCATTTTTCGGCAAATCCTTTACAAGCCCCAGCAAAAAGTGTGCTATATAAAGCTTCCCCCGCAGGGTACTCATCACTTCTCCCAAAGTGTCATTTATCGACAGATATCCTTCCGGCGCCGTAATCTCAAACCAGTTCAGGATAGCGCCCTGCTCCTTGAACCGGTAACTTTCGTTAAAGGTCTCCACCCTGCAAATCCGGCTACTATCCGTATATTCCCCGGCCACAGCCTTCAGCTCCGTAGCGCCCTCATTGGGTACGTCAAAGTAGAAAAAGTGCTCGGGGCAGGCTTTCTTCCCCAGAGATACCCCATTTGCAAACAGCTCCACCTGAGGCTGATTGGAGTAAACGGTAACCCTGGTCACCTCCTCTACCCTGTCCACATAGCGCTTTCCACAGATGTGCACAAAGGGTTCGTCGGAAAGCCATGCTTTATATGCATAGAAGGCATCCTTCTTGTAGCTTCTGTCAAAGGTCACAAGACCCTTATGATTCTGACCGTTTTCTCCGCCTTCGTTACGCCCGTCACAACCGAAATCAAACATGTTCCACACATGAGTCGCCCACAGGTATTTGCGGGAAAACAACTGCTTAATCAGCTCCTCGTGATAATACGCCTGGTACTCCTCCGTATAGTCCCCCTGAGCAGGATTAGAGGTATGCCAGTTTAGTGCCTCACAGCCATACTCCGAGCAGCCGATCGGCATTTGAGGATACGCTGCGTGAAACCTGTCAAACCAGTGGCCGTTCATCCCGGTATCACCGCCATACCAGCCCAAATAATGATTATACGAAACGGTATCCGGAATATGCACATATGGATCCGCTATCGGAGAAGCAGTAAAGCACGCCAGGGTCGTAAAACGGGTCTTGTCCATTTCATGGCACAGGTCGTTGAGCAGCTTATGATTTTTCAGGGTTGCCTCATCCGCATTTCCACCCATGGTAATCTCATTGCTCAGTCCCCAACAGACGATGGAGGGGTGATGATAATTCTGGGTAATCAGCTCCTTCATTTGGGAAACAGTATTGTGCTCGCCTCCTGCCAGATGTCTGGAAATATAAGGAATCTCCGCCCAGACCACCATTCCTCTTTCATCGCAAAGGTCATAAAAATATTGGTCATGCTGGTAGTGTGCCAGCCTTATGGTATTGGCTCCCATCTCACAAATAAGGTCCATATCCTCTCTGTGATGCTCCTTAAGAAGGGCATTGCCAATACCCCATCTGTCCTGATGGCGGGATACGCCTCTTAAGGGATATTCTTCCCCATTTAGTATAAAGCCCCTCTCCGGGTCCACCCGGAAAGAGCGAAAACCAACTTTGGTTTGCACCTGGTCCAGCACCTGCTCTCCTTCTAAAAGCTCCGCCGTCACCGTATATAAGTACGGGTCCTTGCGTCCATGCCAAAGATGGATGCTTTCTAATGCCATACTGGTATTTGGCATCTTTGCAGGTACTGTTTTTTCAGTAATGACACTGCTGTCAGCATCAAAAATCCTATATCGAAGCCTCTGGGAAGGCATTACATTCTCTACAAAAGCGTTTATTTCTACTTCTTTCTTTTCTGCATCCGGAGTTACCCACAGTCCGGTGGTGCCGTTTGTTTCCAGGTCGAAGTGGGAGGAATTTACACATATGACATTCGTGTCACGATAGATACCACCGTAAAAAGTGAAATCTGCAAACTGAGGATAGGTCTGCTCATTGGAAGAATTATCCACATCAATCACAAGTAGAGTCTCTTCCTTGAGTCCGGTCAGTTCCACTCTCCATGTAGAATAGCCACCGTCGTGACGGGTAAGCTTCTGTCCATCCAGATATACCTCCGCACTGGAATTGGCACCGTTCATCTCCAGAAAATATTTATCTGCGGCTGGAAAATCATCCTTCCTCAGTATCCTGGCATAAATGCCATGCCCGCGAAAATAGTCTCCACCGCCATCCTGTCCGTCCACTGCATTCCACGTATGAGGAAGATTTAACTGCTCCCAATCCTGCGGAAACCGGATGGGAATCTCTTCTGTCTTGCAAAATCTCCAGTCTTGATTTATGTTTACTATCTGCCTCATATTTCCTCCAAAAATAAGGGTGCGCCCAAAAGCACACCCTTCACATAATGTTCTTATTCTTCTACAGTCTCAGCATCCACAACATTCTTCTTTACAGATTCGATACCGTTCATGCAGCTATCCATCTGCTTGTAGCCTTCGCTGACAGCAATGGTCTGACCATTAGTAGCGGTAAGACGGAAACGATACTCCCCAGCCTTGTCCTGATATACTTCAAACTTAGGATTCTTAACGGTCTCATAACCTTCCTGTGTCTGATCCTCAATACCTGCAACAGGCGCATTCTTGGTAACACTTGCAATACCGTTTAAGCAAGCATCCTTGGAAGAATAAACCTCGCTGGTTGCAATAACCTGTCCGTTGGTTGCCTTTAAATCAAATTTGATACCTGTGTTGGTTTTCTTAACTACAAACTTTCCCATTTCTACGTAACCTCCTTCATTGGACTAAAGTCCTATTCATAATTATAAAGCAGCCGACACCTTTCGTCAATGAATTATAGCTCTATCAGCTCATATTCTCTGCTTCCGAAGCCAATTGCCGCTGCCGCCTCAATGGTATGGATGCCGTTTCGGGACTCGATACGCTTAAGCAGGTGATCCCTGCCCTTATCCTTACATGCATACACCAAATCGATACATGCCTGATCAATGGCAATGGGGTCCAAGGACGCCAGCACACCGATATCTGCGATACAAGGGTCCTCTGCCACTGCGCAACAGTCGCAGTCCACAGATATATTTTTCATTACATTAATATAAGCAATATTTCCCCCAAAATAATCAATCACAGAACCTGCCGCATCCGCCATGGATTCCAGAAAGGAGTCATGGTCTGCCGTCCAGATTTTCTCCGGTTCCCCGGCGCCATGGATATAAGCCTTTCCCGCGGAGGATGCCACACCAATGGAGAGCTGCTTGATGGCCCCACCGTAACCGCCCATGGGATGTCCTTTAAAGTGAGACAGCACCAGCATGGAATCATAATTTGCCAGATTCTTACCTACCAGATTCTTCTTGATGCGCTTGCCCTGAGGCACCTCCAAAACCATATCCGGCCCTTCTCCATCCATGATGTCCACTTCAAAACACTCCGTCCAGCCATGCTTTTTTACCAGCTTCATGTGCTTCACCGTAGTATTGCGGGAACCCTCATAAGCCGTGTTACACTCCACCACCGTACCCTGTACCAGGTCTATCATGGGTTTCCAAAAAGGCGGACGCAGGAAATTCTGATTCCCTTCCTCACCGGAATGCACCTTCACCGCCACCTTGCCCGGCAATGCAGCACCAAGCTGTTTATATAGCTCTACCACCTTC